>JBFYQC010000206.1:0-9350 GCA_041302975.1 Bacteroidota bacterium | reverse complement strand
TAACTGTTTGGTTGTCGGTGAATGCAATGAAATTTCCTTGGTCGTCAGCGTCAAGGTTCAGGATTTTACTTTGTCCTACGTCAATATTTGTTGTTTGTTCTGTCATTTATAATATTGGTGCTAACGGTTTCGGGCTTGGCGAAGGTGGCGATTTTCACCGCAAATGTTGATGCGGAGAACTAAACTTTGATTAACCACAAATGTGTCTGCGGAGTACTGAACCGCCACTTTTGCCAAACCCGTGTTATAAGCCGTTTTACTTCCCATTTATTATCTCAATAGCTTTTTCCAACACTTCATCTCTTTTTAATTTTAATCCCTCAATTGTCGGCTTTATTTCAATGTCTGGAACAATTCCAACTCTTTGAGTTTCCCTGCCGTCTGGATAGTACACACCGATACCAGTCATGTATGTTTTGTAATTTCCGGGAAAGGTAATCAGTGATACATTTCCGTCTGCGCCTGCTGTCTGACTGCCGATACTTATAACATTTGGAGCTGTTTGTAAAGCCATTAAAGTGAATTCAGCGTGACTCTGTGATGTCTCGTTGAAAAGTAAAATTACTTTACCTGCATAGGGAGTATTATTATTCCTCCCGCAAGAATATGGTGTTGTGTAATGATAAACTCCAGGGTATGAAATGTCTGGATTTGTGAATTTTGCAAATGGTTTAATGTCTGCATTCAGGAAGTTAGCAATGCTATACATCGTACCGTTTGGATAATTTCTCACATCAAAAATTATTGCTTTAGTGCCCTTTAGTTTTTTCAAGTTCCAATCAGTTTGCTTTGGTTGCAGAAGTCCTAAGTTTAAATATCCTATGTTCCCATCCAAAATTTTGCAAGTGTCTTTTATATTGTCACTAGTCCATTTATAATTGAAATCCTTGAAGTAGTACCTGTATATAGTTTTTTCTAAAATAACTCCATTCCTTTCGAAAGTTGCATTAACAGAATCTGTCTGACCGTTAAAAATGGCATAGTACATATTACGAAGTTTGGTAGCTTCATTTGATGCGCCAATATATTTTGACTTTTCTATGATAATGTCTTCAATGGTCAAATTGCCTACTTTTATAAAAACATCGCCAAACTGAATGTCATTTATTTTACATAATGAATCATTATAAAAGCCTGTGACCATTGCTTTGTTGTCAATGATTTTAAAACTGAAAGGCACCCATTTTAAACCAAAGTATTGATTCGTATATTTAGTTACAAACCCAGCATGGCTGTCATTTATTTTAGCCGTTAATTCAAGCATTGCTAAATGATAAGAAACAGTGTCTTTTGAATCCTTGAATTTAGGAACCATTTCAACAAGTACCTTATTCCAGTCATCTCCAATTCTGTATTTATACGGGAAGAAATAATTGATAATATTCCAATAGCGAGATAGTCCTAACAAACGCAATTCTATTGATGGGAAAACGGAGTCATTATAGGGCTTTTCGTTGTCATATTTTGTGTTGCCAACAAATTTGGATTGTTGAACATAATAGTTTTTGCCTTGGTTTCTGTTATTCTGTATGAACTGAAGTTGATTAATCAAGTTTTTTGTAAAGATTATTGTATCACTTAACCAAGCTAAATCAAGATTGAATTTTAGACTGTCTGGGATATCGTCTTTACATTTCTTGCAATTTTTTACCTTGCCTAATCTATTAATCCATTCCGAATAATATTCGTTAATTTCTTGTTTTGTATTTAATGAAGTCACTTCTTTAATTCGAGTCGTAAATTCCCTGTCCCAGTCAAGTTTTCCTTTCGCCACTGTTGGGTGATAGTATTTAAGAAACCCCCATAATTTACAAAAAGTCGCAATCCTTTCAGATTCTTGAATTGTTGTCTGCGAATAAGTTGAGAAGGAGAATAAAAAGAAGATTAATGTTGATATTATTATTTTCATATTGTCAAATGGTTGTCTTTCTAAAATGGCTTATAACTTACTTATCTGTGCAACTGATTAGCTCCTTTATGGCACAATATTGTGCCATATGGGGTATTATGTGCCATAACACGTGTTATTCTTATCGCACAGTATTTTTTCGAGATTTCAGCTAAATGGAAGTCGGCTTGGTTGGGTTTAAATTTTGTTAAAGGTTTAGTCATACGGTTATACATTGGTAAATCGAAAGTAACATTTGGCAAAGAAAATTACAAATGGGAGAGGGATGTAAAACATCAAACCCAAAAACATTCAACCCTTGTAGGGTTGCCACAATTAACTAAAAAAGTATAGCAGAGGAAGAAAATCTAAATCATGGAGATGGTACATAAACCATAACCCCCAAACTATGAACAACCAAACTCCTCGCACTTCGAAGCTTTAGCATGCAAATCCCGGAACTTGTTTCGGGAGAAGAAGTGAACTCTCACCTCGCAAAAGGCGCAGTTTCCTGCGTAGCAAAATCTCCGGCCAAGTATTTAAAGTGTGCAGCCATGGCAATCATTCCGGCATTATCGGTACAATATTGGAAATCAGGGATGAAGGTTTTCCAGCCACGTTTTTTACCTTCAGTTTCTAAGGTTAAACGTAAAGCACTATTGGCCGAAACGCCACCGGCTAAAGCAATTTGTTTGATATTGGTTTGTTTGGCCGCAGCAATCAACTTTTTCATCAATTGTTTAATAATTGCATGTTGTATGCTGGCACAAATGTCATTCAGGTTTTCGTTTATAAAGTCAGGATTTATAGCTACCTGTTTTTGTATAAAATATAAAAATGATGTTTTTAACCCACTGAAACTGTAATCCAAATCGGGCATGTTTGAAACAGGGAATTCAAATGCCAACGGATTTCCATCTTTTGCATACTTATCAATTAATGGTCCACCTGGGTAGGGTAAACCTAATATTTTGGCCGCTTTATCAAATGCTTCTCCGGCTGCATCATCTATGGTTTTGCCAATTACTTCTTGCTCAAAATAGTTGGTTAGTTTAACCAATTGGGTATGTCCACCGCTTACGGTTAAGCACAAAAACGGAAATTCAGGTTTAGGTTCATCAATAAAATGCGCTAAAATGTGCGCCTGCATGTGGTGCACCGTAATTAAAGGCAAATTTAAACTTAGTGCTAAACCTTTAGCAAACGAGCAACCTACCATCAACGAACCAATTAATCCAGGGCCGGCAGTAAAGGCCACAGCACTTAATTGTGTGGGGGGTATACCCGCTTTTTTAATGGCAACATCAATCAATGGCACTATATTTTGCTGGTGTGCACGCGAGGCCAACTCGGGTACAACACCACCGTATTGTTCGTGTACTTGCTGACCCGCAACAAGATTACTTAATACTTTTCCGTTATTTATAACTGCAACTGACGTATCATCGCATGACGACTCAATGGCTAATATGGTAATATTTGTTTGGTTCAAAATTTGTAATCCTTATTTTTGCTAACGTACCTTTTTGCGCACTTTAAAATACATATCTGTTACCCTGCTGCTTGTGCTTATGCTTTTGCTTGGCACAGCCTATGCTTTATTTCAAAGTAATTCTTTCCAAAATTGGTTAACCGATAAGTTAGGTAATTATTTAAGTGCGCAATTTAAAACTAAAATTAGTATTGGGCACATTAACTATAAACCTTTACAAACTTTTGAGTTGGAAGAGGTTTTATTTGGTGATCATAAAAATGACACCTTATTTTACGTAGGCAAGCTCAACTTTAAACTGGCAGGTTTTAAATTAGATTCATCGCAATTTAAGTTGAGCAATGTAAAAGTTACGGATGCTTACTGTCACTTAAAGTTTTACGAAGACAGCACTTTTAATATTGATGTGTTGTTTAATATACTCGATCCTAACGATACCATACCAAGTGCAGGTCCGCCCTTTACCTTGCATTTTGATAAAGTTACATTAGAAAATGCCCGATTCAGACTGGAAAATAAGTTAGATACCTCAAGTTGGGGCAACGCTTTTGCGCCAAACAATCAGTATTTTTATAACATCAACGCAAAGGCTGAAGATTTTTACATCATTCAAGACTCCCTACATTTTATCTTGAGTCACCTTGATTTGAAAGAACGTAGTGGCTTTAAAGCCAACCATATACAAGCCATAACCACCATTTCGCCCAGTTGTATGTTGTTTGATAGTTTATTGCTACGCACACCATACACCACAGCAGGTAATTCTTTTGGTATGAGGTATAAGAGTTACAAAGCATTTGGTAATTTTTATGATGATGTACAATTGGATGTTAACCTCAATTCATCAGTAGTTGATTTAAAAGATGTAGCTTTTTTTGCCGAAGCGCTAACAGATTTTCCTTATAAGTTTAAAGTGAAAGGCAAGGCCGATGGAACCATCAGCAACCTTAGCTTAAAAAATTTAGATGTACGTTTTGGTCAAACAGGTATGTTTAGTGGTTCGGCCGATTTAAACGGAATGCCCGATATGGACAATACCTTTATTGATGCCGAGGTAAAACAAGTATTAGTAACCAAAGCCGACATAGAGTATTTGGCGCAAATGCCCATGGCCAATGAATTGGTTAAATTGGGACTCATCAAATTTAAAGGACAGTACACTGGATTTTTTAAAGATTTTGTGGCTTACGGTAAGTTTAACACTGCTTTGGGCGATGTGGTTACGGATTTAAACATGAAAATTGCCGATGAGCAAGAAGATTATGAATACTCGGGGAAGTTAGATTTACGCGACTTTAATTTAGGCTCGTTAATTAATCAGAAATTAATAGGTAAACTTAGTGCAATTGCCAATATCTCTGGCAAAGGGTTTGATTTTAAAACCATGTTAACAGAGTTTAATGCCGATGTAGCCTATATTGATTTTTATGGTTATCAATACCAAAATGTAACTTTAGCAGGTAACCTTAACAACCGATTAATTAATGCCGAGTTATTGGTTGATGATGCCAATTTAAACTTACGTTTTAGTGGTGGTATCGATTTGGCGAAGGATATAAATCAATATAATTTTGATGCAAAAATACGCCATGCCAACCTGCTTCCTTTGGGTTTTGATACAGCTGATATAACGTTAAACGCAGATGCAGATATTGACTTTGCTTTTAATGATTTGGATCGTAATAAAGGACAAATAACCATCACTGACCTAAGCATTTCCAAATACGAAGACTTATTTGCCATTAAAAAGGTATATATAAACTCTATTAACAACAATGGTAACCGTACCTTACAGCTTAAAACAGATAATATTGATGCGGAAATAAAAGGAGCGTTTAATTTATTAGAACTAGGTAACGCAGCAGATTTAGCCTTACATCAACTTATTCCGGAGTACTTTAAAAAGCCAGCTAATAAAACCAGACAAAAGCAAGATTTTGAAATTTCGTTACAAGTAAAAACATTGTATCCATTTAACGAACTTTATTTTCCGGATATTGAGGTTCGCAACGCACAATTTAAAGGTGCATTTAACGAAAATAACCAAAAATGGTATGCAAATGCCTACTTGGGTGGTTTACGTTATGGTAAAACAAGTGTTCGTGGTATTACAATAAAACATACCAAAAACAGTGGCGAAGGAGCAGAGTTACTTACCTCATTTAACCGCTTATTAGTAAACGATACCTTGTATGCGAAAGATGCAGCCATTAAAATAATTCAAGATAAAAATACAGCAGCGGTTAATTTAATAGTAAAAGACAGCAACAGTTTGTTTACAACCAATACACTGGCAAATGTTACTTTTACAGATGGTAAAATAAATACCGTTTTCGATTTTAGTAAGTTTAAATTCCGTTCTGGCGATTTTGAGATACGTAAAGGAAGTTCGTTGTTATACTCTAATAATGGATTAAGTTTTACTAACTTTTACCTTACCCGAAATGTTACAGAAACCATTCTGGTTAACGGTGTTTTTGGTTTTAATTCAAACCATAACATGTTGGTTGATGCATCAAACATACGCCTTAATTTAATAAACGATTTGGTGCCACAACTTACCATATTAACAGATGGCACACTAAACGGAAACATCACCATATCAACCAAAAATAACGCATTAGCCATTGGTGGTGATGCCACAATTACTGAGCTTTCTTTAGACAAAGATACCCTTGGCGACTTTAGGTTATTAAGCAGTTATGCCAATGATCAAAACCGATTGATGGCATTTATTAAATCGGTAAAAGGAAAACTAAGAAACCTTGAAATAGGTGGGTATTATGATTTAAGCCGTAAAAACGATGCCTTAAATTTTACCATTAATTTTGATGAATCTGATATCACTTCTTTTCAGGCATTCGTAAAAGATTATATCAAATTACTTAGTGGAAATGTGCGCGTAAATGGCCAACTTTCTGGAAGTATTGATAAGCCCGAATTTGATTGTAATGTTGATTTTATGGGTGTTACACTTATGGTAGATTATCTTAAAACCATCTATTCATTTAGCACATCAATAAATATTAACGAACAACAGCTTACCATAAATCCAACAGAGATACGTGATATAAACGACCACCGAGGAACTTTGTCGGGGGTAATTACGCACAATAGTTTCTCTAATTTTAGAACCAACCTTACGTTTGCCAATTTAAAAGATTTTCAATTGCTTAATACTGGTTCAAAAGATAACGACTTGTTTTATGGAAAAGCATATGCTGATGGAAGTTTAACCCTTAAAGGTCCAGTTTCAGATTTGTTATTAGACGCAAAATTTACGGGTAAACAGGGTACTTTAATTAATATACCTCTTAGCACCAGCTACGGAGATGGAGAGGATGGACTGATTCATTTTATAAGTAAAGATTCCACTCCTGCTCAATCAAGTTACAAACGCTCAGGTACATTAAGCGGTTTTGCCATTAATTGTATGTTGCATGTAACCAAAGAGGCCGAAATTAATATTGTTTTAGACGAACAACAAGGTGATAAAATAAGAGGAAGAGGCAATGGTGACATAAAACTTGAACTTACACGAGGCGGACAATTTAATATGTATGGTGAAGTAGAGGTGGATGAAGGTGATTATAAATTTACCGCTATGAACCTATTTACCAAGAAGTTTATACTTAAACCGGGTGGTAAAATTAGTTGGACTGGAGATCCTGTTGCAGGACAAATGAACATTGTTGGTGCTTATAATGTAAGAACAACTATTGCCGATATTGTAGCTGGTGCAACTAACGAAGAACGCGAGTCGTTAAAACAACAACGTATACCAGTTGAGTGTTTGCTTTATGTGAAAGGTAGCCTACTAAACCCCGATATTAAATTTGACATGAATATATCTGATGTAAATGGTTCATTGCCGGGTAATACGGTATCTGAATTGCAAAATACATTAAGGCTATGGCGCAGTGAAAACGAATTAATGACCCAACAAGTTATTAGTTTAATGTTGTTTGGACGATTTACCCCAACAAACGTTCAAAACTCTACAGGGCCAACCAATTTAACTGCTGGTGTTAATAACACCTTAAGCGGTTTTGTATCGGCACAAGCTACTAATTTTATACAGCAACTTATTCCGGGGTTAGATGTTAATGTTGATTACCACACTGGATCCGAAAGTGTGCGTGGGCGTACAATTGTATCAGCATCAAAACGTATATTAGATAACCGTTTAGAAATACAAGCCAGTATAGATCCAATAAATACGTATCAAAACTTTTTAACACAATATAACCTTACGCAAAGCGGAAATATTAAAGCTAAAGCATTCTCACGCGCACAGCTTGATCCTATTTATAACCGTAATATTAATACCAACGGGGTAGGTTTATACTACCGTAAAGAGTTTGATAAATTCAGCGATTTGTTTTCCAATAAAAACAAAAAGGTAAATAATTTAACGCAGTAAAATTATAAGCTTATTTTAGTAAACTTGTAGCTTTATTAGCCTTAAATCTGTTAAATAAAATCAATAATTATATGAGTAACGCAGGAATACCATCGGTAAACTTAAACGACTTTATTAATGGCGATGCCCAACAAAAAGAGTCGTTTGTGCAACAATTGGGTAAAGCATACGAAGACATTGGATTTGTTGCCGTTCGTGGCCATTTTTTAAGTGATGAGTTAAGCAATAATTTATACGAACAAGTAAAACAATTTTACGATTTAAGTACTGATAAAAAAGAAGCCTACGAAGTACCAGGACTTGCCGGACAGCGCGGATACACGAGCTTTGGTAAAGAACATGCCAAAGGTAGAACCGAAGGCGATTTAAAAGAGTTTTGGCAGTTTGGACAATGGGTTGATGATGGCGATTCCATTAAAGCCGAATATCCTGATAATGTAGGTGTTAATGAGTTGCCACAGTTTAATGTTTTAGGTAAAGAAGCCTACAAACGTTTAGAAGAAACAGGTAAACACATGTTGCGCGCCATTGCTTTGTACTTGGGTTTGGATGAATTTTATTTTGATGATAAAATACACAATGGCAACAGTATTTTACGTGCCATACATTACCCGCCTATAACCAACGAACCTAAAAGTGCGGTTCGTGCAGCCGAGCATGAAGACATTAACCTAATTACTTTGTTAATGGGTGCATCTGCCGAAGGTTTAGAGGTGTTAAACAAACAAAACCAATGGGTGGCCATTACGGCTTTGCCAGATCAGTTGGTGGTAAATGTTGGCGACATGTTGCAACGTTTAACCAACAATAAATTAAAATCAACCACACACCGTGTAGTTAATCCACCACGCGAAAAATGGGGAACATCGCGTTACAGCATTCCTTTTTTCTTGCACCCAAAAAGTAGTATGAAATTAGATTGTTTAACAAACTGTGTAACCACCGAAAATACATTGCAATACACACCCATCACTGCAGGTGAGTATTTAGATGAACGTTTAAGAGAAATAGGGTTGAAGAAATAAATTCAATACATGTAAAAATAAACCTCCGGTTGATCATCAATCGGAGGTTTTTTGTTTTAAGCTTATTGGTATGGTTGCACTAACGTATTAATTAGTATGGTTTTAACTTAAAAGCGATTTTTTAGGGCATAAAAAAAACGACCCCAATTGCTCAGGGCCGCTTTAAATGTTTTCACAACGGAATAATCCTTATTGTGATTTGCTTTCAGGGTATCAAAAGTAAAAAATATTTTTTATAATGCAAATGCAAAATTTTTCTGCTTCGCAAATAGGCTTCGAAGTAAATAACCAAACTTGTATAATTATTAAACCTTAAACGTATGAAAACAATACTAGGACTAGACTTAGGAACCAACTCCATTGGATGGGCGTTGGTAAAACAAGATTTCGAAAATAAAAAAGGTGAAATTCTTGGAATGGGAAGCCGTATAATTCCCATGGGGCAAGATATCAAAGATGAATTTGGAAAGGGAAATTCAATCTCGAAAACAGCAGATAGAACAAGATTTAGAAGTATAAGAA
>JBFYQC010000205.1:0-4652 GCA_041302975.1 Bacteroidota bacterium | reverse complement strand
CCCACTTTAGCTATATTCGCTAACATGATGATACAGGAAAAAAAATCCCCGTTTCCATTTAAAAAAGTTGCTGTGGCAATAGGTTTTACACCACGTATTGAAGCTGTTTTAGCCGAATCGTACAGGTTACAAAAACTATTTGGTAGCGATTTAATATTCATCCATATTGGAGAAAAAAGCTTACAACAAGAACAATACCTGAAACACTTATTACATAGGTTTGAATTAGATGGACCCAACAATAAATTAATTTGGGAACAAGGCGATCCTGTTGATCAAATTATTGCCATTTGCGAGCAGGAAAATGCCGACTTAATAGTTGCCGGAGCATTGGTTAAAGAAAGTGTTTTAAAATACATTTTAGGTGGAATAGCCCGTAACCTTTGCCGTAAAGCCAAATGTAGTGTATTGATGTTGCGTGAACCCGACATCAAATCAAAACCCATTAAACGTATTGTGGTTGAAGGTAGTGATCACCCTAAAACGGAAACCACCATTGAAACTGCCGTTTATGTGGGCAAGGCAACCCATGCTGAACATGTGTATGTGATACAAGAAGAAGATGCCGGTAAAATGGCATTAATTAGAAGTGAATCAATGAACAGCACAGATGGTGAAATACGAAAAGAACAAGTGGTGATTGAAGAGGTGACACGTTTAAACGAAATTTTAGCTTGTACAGATTGTGGCACATTACAAGTTACTACCGAGCGCCTAGAAGGGAAGCCAGGTTATGTGATTACCAAATTTGCCCGCGAACACAATGCCGATTTATTGGTACTGAACTCTCCGGATACCAAATTAAATATTATTGACAGGGTTTTTCCACATGATATTGAATTTGCTTTAGCCGATTTACCGTGCGATTTATTGATTGTACACAGCAGTAAATTTGAAACAGAAAACTAACGCCTGAAATGACCCACACTGAAATTATTAATTTGTTGTTGGCAATAAGCATGATGCTATTGTTGGGGAGGATTTTTGGTGAATTTTTCAGAAAACTACGTATGCCACTTGTTGTTGGCGAATTGGTGGCTGGTATACTTTTAGGTCCTACTTTGTTGGGTAGATTCTATCCTACACTTACACAAAACATATTTACAACCACCGGAAACGTAGGTCTGGTAATGAATGGTATATCTACCATATCAGTTGTATTGTTACTTTTTGCAGCAGGTATGGAAGTAGAATTTTCTGTAATCAGGCAGCAAGGAAAAACAGCTTTAAAAACAAGCTTTATTGGGTTAATAACCACACTTACCTTAGGTTATTTTGCAGGTAATTTTTTATATGATTATTTAAACCAGAACAACATTGTACAAAACGACAAAACCGTATTTAGTTTATTTATAGCAACAGCCATGGCCATCACGGCATTGCCTGTAATTGCGCGTACCTTAATGGATTTAAACTTATTTAAAACCAAAATTGGGATGATCATTATTGCAGCCGCTATGTTTGATGATGTAGTAGGTTGGATACTATTTTCTGTGGTATTAAGCATGATGAATACCGGTGGTGCTTCTATAAGTTTTTTATACACCTTAGGATTAACGGTTGGTTATGCCATTTTGATGTTAACAGCGGGACGTATTTTCATCAATAAATCACTGCCTTGGGCAAACAAAAATTTATCGTGGCCGGGTGGTGTATTGGCACTATCATTAAGTCTTGCTTTTTTAGGTGCGGCCTTTACTGAAAAAATTGGCATTCATGCTATTTTTGGTGCATTTATAGTTGGAATAGCCATTGGCGATTCCGTTCATTTTACCGAAAAAGCCAGAGAGATTATTCATCAATTTATTACTAATATTTTTGCTCCATTATTTTTTGTATCTATAGGTTTTAAAGTTAATTTCATTGCTAATTTTGATTTAAATTTGGTTGTGATAATTACTTTTTTGGCGGTATTTACCAAACTGCTGGGCGTAGGCTTAGGAGCACTATGGGGCGGATTAACTTTACGCGAAAGCTTAGCTGTTGGCTTTGGAATGAATGCACGTGGAGCCATGGAAATTGTATTGGGCTTATTAGCTCTGCAAGCAGGATTAATTAATGAACAACTATTTGTTGCATTAGTGGTAATGGCTGTTGTAACAAGTATTATGGCAGGACCAATGTTGCAATATTTCTTAACAGGAGAAATGAAAGTAGCCACCGGTTTAAAGGAAATTATTCCGTTTATTGACGAAGAAAAATCGAGAGAATAACACCACACGCTTTCTTGTTTCGTCATAAATATTATATTGCACTTACGCATTATACATAACACATGATGAAAAAATTACTTATCGCCTTCTTATCAATCAGTACGCTGGCATCGGCACAAAACACTTACCGAAGCTATTTTAAAGACGCAACAACTTACCGAGAACATTCATTAGACATCACTCGCATGAAAGTAGATGTAAGTTTTGATACGCAAAAAAGTTTGGTGAAAGGAAAAGTAACTCACAGTTTTATTGTACTTCAAAAACAAGTTGACTCTGTGTTTTTTGATGCTCCCGGAATTAACATCAAATCAGCTTTAATTGGCTCACAAAACCTACCTTTTAATATCACCGACAAAGGGGTTTGGGTTAAACCATCTAAACCGCTTCAATGGGATCAAACCAATACCATTACGTTTGAATACGAAGCCACACCACGCAAAGGATTGTATTTTATAGGATGGAATGTTCCTGAAAATCCGGCTAAAAATCCGTTTGCAGTGCGCAAACAAATATGGACCCAAGGACAAGGTGTAGATAACCGTTATTGGATACCTATGTATGATGACATGAACGATAAATTTATTACCGAAACAGTAGTAACTTTTGAAAACGGTTATGAGGTATTATCCAACGGTACTTTACTTAAAAAAACTGCCAATAAAAACAATACTACCACTTGGCATTACAGCATGACCAAACCTCATGCAGGTTATTTATTGATGCTTGGCATTGGCAAATACGGCATTAAAAAAACAAAAAGTGCGCGTGGCATACCAATGAATTTGTATTACTACCCCGAGTTTGCCGATAGGACTGAACCAACCTATCGTTACAGCGAAATGATGGTGGATTTTTTAGAGCAAGAAACAGGCATTAATTATCCTTGGGAAAGTTACTCGCAAATTATGGTGCAAGACTTTTTATACGGAGCCATGGAAAATACCACGGCTACCATTTTTGGTGACTTTTTTAATGTGGATGAACGTGCTTATTTAGATAGAAATTATGTGGGTGTAAACTGTCATGAATTAACCCACCAATGGTTTGGCGATTACATTACAGCGCGCGATTGGCGCGATACTTGGCTACAAGAAAGTTATGCTACCTATTACCCTAAAATGCTTACTAAAAAATTGTTTGGTGATGATGCCTACAACTGGCAACGCAGAGGCGAACAAAATTCTGCCATTGAAGCCACCAAAAGAGATAAATACCCAATTAGACATACAAGTGCAGGTAGTGCACGCAACTATCCAAAAGGTTCGAATGTAATAAGCATGTTAAGTTATGTTTTGGGTGAAGAACAATGGAAACGTGCGTTAAACCATTACTTAAAAACACATGCATACGGTAATGTTGAAACCAACGATTTACAACAAGCCATACAAGATAAATTGGGTATTGATATGAGTTGGTTTTTCGACCAATGGATATTGCGAGGTGGAGAACCACAATACACCGTTCATTACGAAGACTTAATGGGCAAAGATGGCAGCCGCCATACCGAAATTGCCATAGAACAAACACACCAACGCGATGAAGTAATTGGTTTCTTTAAAATGCCAATTGCGTTTGAGGTGCATTACACCGATGGTAGTTTTGAGCGTGTGGTGGATATGATTCAGCACCAATTTGAAGTGGTTAAAGTACCTAATAAAGATAAAAAAGAAATTGCCTTTGTGTTGTTCGACCCAAACAGCATGGTGATGAAAACCGTAAATTTTAAAAAGAGTTACAACGAGCTAAAAGCACAAGTAATACATGCACCTAACATGTTAGACCGATATGATGCATTGGTGGCTTTAAAGGATTATGATGTGGAGCAAAAACGTGAGTTGTTGATGGAAGTATTCAGAAACGAAAAATTCCATGCCATGAAAAGCGAGGTGATTACACAATTGATAAACGATGAAGTAACCAACTACCAATTATTAAGTGTGTTTAACGAAAAAGAACCTCAAGCCAAACTAACTTTTATTAAAGCCTATAATGGTAACAATACTTTTTGTGTAAGTGCCATTGCCAAAGCATTAACAGATAACAGTTATGATGTGGTGCAAGCTGCCATAGAAAAAATATGCAAGTTGGATGCAGTTAATATAAAAATGTATTTACCCATTGTAAAAGAGGTGTATGGCATGAACAACAGCGTAAATGTTAAGTACCACGAGTTAAGTGTACTTTATAATATAGATGCCGATGAGCATGCTAAAGCCTTGATTAATTATGCCAGCAACCAATGGGAATTTAGAACACGTAACCATGCATTTGCCGCCATTAAATCGAGTGGTGTGTATGGTGCAGCATTAATACCGCATTTGTTTGATGCCATGTTAAACACCAACAGCCGCCTGGCCGGACCGGCAGCTGAGTTAACTAATTTTTTGGCAACCAAAACCACCAACTTAAACGACATGCAGAATTACTTTAATACCG
>JBFYQC010000204.1:0-7867 GCA_041302975.1 Bacteroidota bacterium | reverse complement strand
TCCTATCTTTCCGGTAGCTTTTATATTTACCCTCACGGCATTGGGTGTAACAAATACATCTGTGGGGGTTATTTGATTGATAACACCATTTAACTGTATTTTTTTTCCGTATTGTTTATTGATAGCATCGTTAGCTAGTTTTTTGGCTTCTTGTAACTCCTTAGCAATAGAGAACTCAAGCTTACTTTCTATGCTGTTCTTAAATAATGTAGAGTTAGCCAACCATGATGCCGATTTAAGCAACACATCTTTGGTTTGAATATTTAATTCGAAGTTTTTAATGGTGATGCTTTGTTTTTGTAAATGATAAACCGGAGTTCCTTCAAAGTAAACAATACCTTTTATTTTTTTGGTCAGTACTCCCCTTTTTACCTTACCATTTACGTTTATACCAACTAAGATTTTATCTGCATTTCCAAATACTTTGGCATCAATAATATCAAGGTTATATTCTTTCGACTCAAGTTTTATGCTTTTCTCATTTAGTTGTTGTTGTATCAACTGATTGATTTGATCGAATCTAATTTCAGCATTTAACATCAAATTAATTTTATCATCTAATTTGTTGGTTTGATACAAATAAGGGAGCATAGTTGCGGTATCTGCTAAAGGCTTATAACCGCTCACAATTTCGATAACTGTATACAATGCCAAATTAATTTTTGCCAAAGAATCAAACCCCTCCAATTGGGTATAAAAAACTTGTTTAGGTCTAATTACTAGCCAGCTATTGGTTGTAGCATCAATGCTAACAGGCTGCTTAACTTGTTTCCAACTATCACTTACCAACTTTCTTAAATCAACTGTTTTCGATATTTCTTGATCTAAGTCGGCAGTAATTTTATCCACTTGACCTTGAATAATTTTACCAAACAATTTAGGAAAATCAACCTGTAATCCGGCCACTTCAAAATTAGGTAAGTCTTCCCAACGTATGGTACTTTTACTGTTTAATTTCAGGTTCCAGTTTTTATCAAAAACAGGTAATGTTTGTACATCAACCGTTAAATTTAATTTAAATCCTTGATCGTGGGAAATATTTATGCCTAATACTTTTTTACTCATGCGATAAATACCTTCAATACGCATTGGAGCAGAAACAAAAATCTGATTACCTCCTGCACTAATATTTAATGGAGATCTTTTTACCACACTTATTTTTAAATTATCATAACCATTATTTTCGTAAGAATCATCGATGTAATACTTTTCGGGATATCGTGCATTTAAGTCGTTTGAAATAGTTTTTAGATTAAGTACAATAGGCAAGGTAACTCCAGAGTTAGGTTTGACAGGTTCAATGTAATTTGTGTTTAACGGTTTTGGTGGTTTAATGTATGTGGTGTTACAAGAAAACACAAGAAACAAAACGAAAAAAAGGAGTACAAATTGACTTTTTAGCTTCATGTTGCGAACATACTTAAAAGCTACAAAGATTGCAGCTTATAAACAGGGCCTTATTATAACTAGAAATTATTAATGATGTAACCGCTTCGTTTTCTAAATTATATTGCGCCAAAAGCAAAATGTAAAACCTAAATTGCGCATTCAATTGTTATACAAATAATGATTAACCAAGAACAAATTATAAAAGCCTTATCAACAGTTCAAGAACCTGATTTAAAAAAGGACTTGGTAACGCTAAATATGATAAAAGACATTGAAGTAAGTGACAACAAGATTACTTTTAAAGTAATGCTTACCACACCTGCTTGTCCAATGAAAGATAAAATAGAAACTGATTGTATAGAGGCTATAAAAAAGCATGTTTCGGCTGATGCAATGGTGCAGGTAATTTTTGAAGCCAATGTGCTCACTGCACGTTTAGATAAACTTGTTTTACCCGGTGTTAAAAATATTATTGCTGTGGTTAGTGGTAAAGGTGGTGTTGGAAAAAGCACCGTATCAAGTAACCTGGCATTAGCATTGAGTGAGTTAGGTGCAAAAGTTGGTTTATTGGATGCAGATATTTACGGACCAAGTATGCCAATTATGTTCGGTATTCATGAAACCCCTGAAATGCAGGTAGTAGAAGGCAAAAACCACATGATACCAGTTGAAAGACATGGTATAAAGTTAATGAGTATAGGTTTTATGATTGAACCTAACCAAGCAGTTGTTTGGCGCGGACCTATGGTAAGCAGTGCATTACGACAGTTTATTAATGAGACTATTTGGGGTGATTTAGATTACTTGGTTTTAGATATGCCACCAGGCACAGGAGATATACATTTAACCATGGGGCAAATTATTCCTGTAACCGGTGTTGTTTTAGTTACTACACCTCAAGATGTTGCAGTGGCCGATGCCATTAAAGCTGCTGCTATGTTTGATATGTTACCAACCAAAATACCGTTTTTAGGTGTAGTTGAAAACATGAGTTGGTTTACACCTGTTGAATTGCCAAACAATAAATATTATATATTTGGAGAAGGTGGAGGTGAAAAAATAGCCAAACAATTTAACACGAACCTACTTGGACAAATACCTTTAGTAGCCGGAATTCGTGAAGGCGCAGACAAAGGAATGCCAGCAGTGCTAGACGATCAAAATCCTGCCAAACAATTATTTTTGCGAGTAGCACAGCGTGTTGCACAACAATTAGCCATAATTAATACCATAGAAAACACACACCAAAGCAATAGCACCAACTAAACTCATGGATATATTAAATAGAACTGAATTAGAGCAAAAAATAGAAATCGCGCTAAATAGTATGCGCCCGTTTTTACAAGCCGATGGCGGAGATGTTGAATTGATTGATATAACGGATGAAATGGAGGTACAATTACGCTTATTGGGCAACTGCAGTAGCTGTAGCATGAGCAGCATGACCATGAAAGCAGGAATTGAAAATGGGTTAAAATCTGCTATTCCACAAATAAGTAAAGTAACAGCTGTTGTTTAACGAGGATTAAACAATATTTCTTAAAAAGTTAATTTTTTTACTAAACTGCTTGATTCCTAAATAAACAAACTTCAATTTAAAATTAACAACAGCCCAAGTCAAGTTAACAAAACTTCAATAAATATAATAATTTTCTTATTGCGTATTTAATGTTTGTTCTTTAAATATATTTAATATATTCGATTAACAAACTTAATTCAAATACACTATGAGAAAACTACTACTGATGATTCTCTGTACTGCCTTTTTGGTTCAGTCGAGAGCTACTCAAGTATCAGGAACGTTGACTATTGATGCTAATTCAGCAGCATCGTCAACTAACTTCCAAAACTTTAGTTCTTTAATTACTTACCTAACAACTGCAAACACTAGAAGTGATGCAGGACCTTCTAACAGTGCTCCTTTTGGTGTAAGTGGTCCTCTTGTTGTGGATGTAGTCGCAAACTCTGGCCCATACATCGGCCAGGTAGTATTCCCTAACATTACCGGTGCATCAGCTACTAACACCATTACAATTAATGGTAATGGCAATGTTATCCAATTTGCACCAACATCAACTGCTGATATGGCCATTGTTCGTTTTAACAATGGTGATTTTTATCGTTTAAAAAATTTAACCATCAGAACAACCAGCACACTTTACGGCTGGGGTATACATTTTTATTTAGGATCTGATGACAATATTATTGATAGTTGCGATATAGATATAGCTGCTGTTACTAGCACCTCTTCAGTTAATTCTGCTGGTATTGTTTGGAGTAACAGTTTAACTTCACTAACAACCACCGGAGCAAACGGTTACCGAAATATCATAAGTAATAATATGGTGCGTGGTAACCCTACTGGTGCAGGTATGTATTATGGTATAGTTGGATCTCCAGCCACCTCTTCAACAACAGTATCTGCTAATAAATTTTACAATAACATTATTCAAGATTTTTACATTTATGGTATTTATTGGAATAATGGTAATTCAACTGCTTTTGACGGAAACACCATCAGACGTACAACCAAAACTAGCGTATCAACCACCTATGGTTTTTACCTAGGATCAAGCTCTGGTCGTCAAGATACCATTCGTAACAACATTATTACCGACTTATTTGCTGGTAGCCCTACTTCAACAAGTACATGTTACGGTATTTATGGTATAAATTACAGTGGAACAACTGCTCAACCTAATATTATTGATAACAACCTATTAAACTTTAATACTGGTAATGGTTCTCATTTTGGATTTTATTTCTTAACAGCATTTAATTTTAAAATAAGAAACAATACAATTGCATTCCACAATACTAGTGTAACAACCACTTATCAAACGTATGGTTTTTATTCAAGTTCAAGCTCTAATACATCAAGTACTTACGAATTAAGGAATAATATTTTTTACAATGCTCGTACAAGTACTGTTGGACTATTTTACTCTATATATGTTAACGGTACATTTAATGTAGGAACCACTTTAGGTAAAAACTCCTACTACGGTTTAGCTTCAAGCTATAAAATGGCAAATATTAGCGGCATAAACTATGACACATACAACCAATACAGTGCCTACATGGGCACTGCAGACAATACCAGTTCTGATTTTAATCCAAACTTTGTAAACACTTTAACACGTGATTTCTCGCCACAAGATGGTTGGTTTAATGGAAATGGTGTAGCAATGCCACACATTACAAAAGACATTAATGGTGTAACTCGATCAACACCAATTGATATAGGAGCATACGAAGCTTCTCCAATTGCTCTAGATGTTGCATATAATAGTCTTGACTTACCAGTTGCTCCTTATGCTTCAGGTATTCAAAATGTAAATGCAACAATTCGTAATGCAGGTACTACCACAATTACCTCTGCAACAATAAATTGGACCGTGAATGGTGTTGCGCAAACACCTGTTAACTATACAGGTTCACTTGCAGGAGGCGCCACATCAGGTGCAATTACATTAGGAACATTTAATGCTCAAGTTGGTACTGTTTATAACATAGCTTATTCAATTAGCAACCCTAACAATACAACAGAACCAAATACTACAAACAATAGCATGAGTAAATCAACTGCATGTTTGTTACCAGGTGGTGTATATACTATTAACCAAGGTGCCGCAGCAAGTACCAGTAATTTCACCTCAATTAGTGGCCTAGCTGATTACATGAGCATGGGTGGTATTGGTGGCGCTGTTACATTTAACGTAGTTGCCAATTCGGGCCCATACAACAACCAAGTATTTTTAAGTAACATACCGGGTTCCAATGCAACAAATACCATAACTTTTAATGGAAACGGAAACCGTGTAGATTTTAACAACACCAATTCTGGCTTAATAGGCATAATAAATGTAATAGGCACTGATTATGTTACATTTAATCAACTTCACGTAAAATCGTTAAATGCGAGTTATGGGGTTGGTTATTTGCTTACAACTGGATCCGATTATGTAAATATTTTAGGCTGTACCATTGATATTTCATCAGTTACTGGAAGTTCTCTTTCAGCAGGTATAGCGGTAACATCAAGCTTAAGTAGTGCATCCAACATTGCTGCTAATACTGGACTATTCAATAAGTTCATAGGTAATACCATTTTAGGTAACTCTTCAGGAGGACCTTATTTCGGTATTTCAGCAATGGCTAACAACACAGATGGAACCAACAATGGTTATGTTATTAAAGATAATATCATAAGAGATTTTACTGTTTATGGTATTTATGCATACGGTGTTACTGGTAGTTTAATAGAAAACAATGAAATTTCAAGGCCAACCAAAGCATCTCCAAGTACATTTTACGGGATAAATTTCACTTACACTTCTGCTGATACCTTTGTAAAAAATAAAATCATCAAGCCATTTGAAATGCTGCAAACAACTACAAATACATATTACGGTATGTATTTTCAAATTGCGGCAGCCAATAGACCTATTTTGGTAACAAATAACTTAATTGCAGATATCAAAGGCGGAGGTACTATTTACGGTATATTTCTTTCTTCAATTAACCAAAGTCAGTTTTACCACAATACTGTAAGTATAGATTACCCTCTAAATACTTCTACATCGGCAAATTACGCCTTCTACAACAGTGGTACACCAGGTTACCAACGTGTTAAAAACAACATTTTTCATATTAATAGAGGTGGTACGGGTAACAAATATTTAATGTATTTGGCAACTACCAGCACCACTGGCTACGACTTTAGGAACAATGGTTTATCATACGGTGTACCAAGTGGCAGTACAAATAATTTTGTTGGTTACTATTCATCAAACAGGGTAGATATGGCTGCATGGACAAGTGCAATTCCTACCAACCCACTTGATTCGTTTAGTGTATTTGCCAACCCTAATTTTAGAACAGCATTTACACAAGCTCCATTTACGCCTGGTGCTGATAGCTTAAATAATATTGGTGCAGACTTGCGTACAATTGTTCCAACAGACATTTTAGGCACAGCTCATGATTCTTTGCCTGATCCAGGTTCATATCAATTCGATGTTTCTCCAAATGATGCAGGTATTATCGGATTTACATCACCTGTAATGCCACTTAGTTTAGGTACACAAAACGTTGATGCGGTTATTAAAAACTTTGGTTCGGCAACACTTACATCTGCAAATATAGATTGGCAAGTAAATGGTGTAGGTCAAACAGGAACAAGCTGGTCAGGCAACCTAGTAGCAAATGACACAGTTTCTGCATCTTTAGGCACTTACAACTTTGCAACTTCAGGCTTGTACACTTTAAAAGCATGGTCATCATCTCCAAATTTATCAACAGATATTTTACGTTTTAATGATACCATTCAACAAACATTCTGTACTCCATTAAGTGGTAACTTAACAGTTAATCCTGCTTTACCAGCTGGCAGCGGAAACTTCCAAACCATTGGTGCAGTAACTCAATTAATACAAACTTGCGGAATAGCCGGTAACGTTACGGTAAATGTATCAGCAGGTACTTACAATGAAAAACTAAGCTTTTCAAACATCCCTGGTTTAAGTGCAGGTAATCGTTTAAGATTTGTTGGTGCTGATTCTGCTAATACCATTATTACTTTTGCAGGATCAACTTCTGCTGATAGAGCAACGATATTATTTAGTGGTGCTGATAATATTTCTTTCAGCAACTTTAGAATTGAGAATACCGGTGGTTCAAATGCAGTGGCTGTTCAAGTAATTGGTTTATCAGGTAATAGTGCTGATAGTTTATCATTTAATAAATGTACGTTTATTGTTACTTCAAATACACTATCTACTTTAATTAATCCATTTGAAGTAAGCTCTGCTACAACCAGTCCTACTTCTTCAACCTTTATTAATGCAACTGCTTTAAATATAGATAGCAGCTCATTTATTGGTGGATACTATGGTATGACCTTAATGGCGCCAATTGCTACAAGATCATTTGGAAACAGAATTACTAATTCATATTTCTTCGATCAATACTATTATTTCGCTTTTCAAAATGGTATAGAAAGATCATTGTTTGAGCGTAATAGATTAATTGGAGGAGGTAAACAGAATCCTACATTTAGCTATGGCTTATATATAGCTTATGCCGGAGAAGGAGTAGTAGTAAATGCCAATGAAATATCTGGACAAAATGGAGGATATGCCATTTATACCATTTACCCTCAAGGCACTTTAACTAATAAAGTGCAGATTACAAACAATATGATTCAAATAGGAACGGCAGCAAATACCGCATATGGTATTTACATGGGCTATCCTTCGCAATTTGTTTTTGCACATAATGCAGTAAACATTACATCAGGAAGTTCTACTGCCACTACCTATTACCTGTTTAGCAATAATGCTTCATTATATAATACGGTTGATGTAATTAACAACGTATTTAATAATCCTAATGCAGGATATTGCGCTTGGATTGGTGATGGTGGAGCAACAATGCCAATAACACAAATAGGCTTAAACTGGACCATTAACAACAA
>JBFYQC010000203.1:0-12113 GCA_041302975.1 Bacteroidota bacterium | reverse complement strand
CAACGCGCACTTTTGGTACTCTCTTGATGGTGGTGCAGTAGTTTTAAATCGGGCAAACTCCAAACTTTAACAGCACCATCGCCACCGCAAGTAATCAACTCATTGTGGTATATTTTTATATCAAAAATACCTAGCGTATGTGCTTCTATATTCCTAATTTCTTTGCCTGCTAATAAATCAACTACATGTAAATTGCCACTGGCTGCTCCGCAAAAAAGCAGCTTACTTTCGCTATCAAAACAAAGTGAATAAACAGGACGGTTTACCTGAACCAATAGTTTACCGTCACCTTTGGTTTCTGTATTCCAAAGCACTACATATCCATCGTTTCCTCCGCTGTAAAATTCGTTTGATTGAATGGCAGGGCTTAACGAATAAATTGGACCATTATGTCCGCTAAAATGTGCTACTTTCGTAATGTTAATTACTCTCATGGCAATAGTTAAAACTTTTACTCCGGGCGAAAATACCTTTTTATTGGTATGGAAAATTACTGAAGATGCAGAAACGTTAAATAAATATTTAGATCATTTAACTGATGCGCAAACCACAACCCCAAAACACAGTTTGCATTGGTTGGCCAGCCGTGCCGCAATTACCACACATTTTGGTTTAGATGCTGTGGTTATTATAAATAAAGATATTTACAACAGACCCAGCATGCTGGTTGATGGAGAAAAGTACCATTTATCCATTACCCACAGCAGTAATTACGCAGCGGTGATGTTTAGTAAATTTAGGAATGTAGCGCTTGATTTAGAAAAAGTAGATGAGCGTGTTGGCCGTGTTGCACACAAGTTTATTAATGGTGCTGAGGAAGAAATGCTGTTGCAATCCAAAAATATAATCCACGACCAAACATTAATATGGAGTGCAAAAGAAACCCTGTATAAGTTTTATGGACAAAAGGAACTTGATTTTAAAAAACACATGACCATTTTTACCCAACAACCTCAATTAAGAGGGTGCCTGCATAAAACTACGCCTATTTTTTACGACATGAATGACGAGTTGTTAGATGGCTTTATTTTGACCTACATGAGCGAATAAATTAAATTTATATAATTTATTTTTTAGATTAGCCTAAAAACATATTTTTGCCAACAGAATCATGAAAATAAAATTCTGTTGGTTAATTATTTTACTCTTGTTTGTGATGCAAGCCCACGCCCAACAAACAGTTGTTAAAGGGAAAATAACACATGGCAACGAGGCCATTGGTTTTGCAAATATTGGCATTAAAGGCACCACCCAAGGTGCTGTAGCCAACAACGATGGGGTGTATTCACTCCAATTACCTAACGCTGGAGTATACACTTTGGTCATTTCTGCCTTAGGATACGAAACTGTTTTTAAACGAGTGGCGGCTAAAGGAAACGGAACCATCACGCTGAACATATCGTTAGATGTTTCACAAACTTCTTTAAACGAGGTTACCGTTACTGGCACAATGAAAGAGGTGAGTAAACTAAACAGTCCGGTTCCTGTGGAGATTTATACACCAAAATTTTTTCAAAAAAATGTTTCAAATAATTTATTTGATGCACTATCAATGGTAAACGGAGTGCAACCTACCATGAACTGCAATGTGTGCAACACAGGTGACATTCATATAAACGGAATGGAAGGTCCTTACACCTTGATATTAATTGATGGCATGCCCATTGTAAGTTCGTTAAGTACCGTTTATGGAATGATGGGCATACCCAACAGCATGGTTGATAGAATTGAAGTAGTAAAAGGTCCGGCAAGTACGTTATACGGAAGCGAGGCAGTTGCAGGAATTATTAATATAATTACTAAAAATCCGAAAAAGGCACCACTGTTTTCGTTTGAGCAATTTGCTACAACCTATGGAGAATACAACACTGATGCCTCGGTGAAATGGAGCAATAAAAAAGTAGCCACCATGTTAAGTGCCAACTATTTTACTTTTAATAACCGCATAGATAAAAACAAGGATGGATTTACAGATGTAACACTCCAAAATCGTATTTCTGTTTTTAACAAATATGGCTTTACCCGAAAAAACAACAAGGAGGCCAACTTAGCCGCAAGGTTATTTTATGAAGACCGATGGGGTGGACAAACAACCTGGGATAAACAATTTAGAGGTGGTGATAGCGTGTATGGTGAAAGTATATTTACCAAAAGAGCTGAGTTAATTGGTAATTACGAATTACCTACCACACCAAAACTGAAGTTAATGTATAGCTACAATTACCATAATCAAAACTCATATTATGGAACAACTGCATACATGGCCACACAACAAGTAGGATTTGCCCAATTGGTTTACAATAAAAAAATAGGATTAAGACATGATGTGTTATTAGGTACCGGGCTACGTTATACCTATTATGATGACAATACTCCGGCCACAGCAGATGTGAATTTAAACAATAAACCTTCCTTCATTTATTTACCGGGATTATTTGCGCAGGATGAAATTGCTTTATCATCAACCCAAACCATATTGTTGGGTGCACGATACGATTATTACAACCAACACGGATCTATATTTTCGCCAAGGGTTAATTATAAAATTCAACCCAATAAATTTAACACCTTACGTTTAAGTATTGGCAACGGATTTAGGGTGGTTAACTTGTTTACTGAAGACCATGCAGCTTTATCCGGGGCGCGTGAAGTAATTATACAATCATCGTTAAAACCGGAACAAAGCTGGAACGGGAACCTAAACTATACACGATTTATCAGTAAAGGAAAAGGATTTGCCACTTTAGATGCAACCGCATTTTACACTTACTTTACCAACCGCATTATTGCCGATTACGATACTGATCCGAATAAAATTATTTACGATAATTTAAATGGATATGCCATTAGCAGAGGTGTAAGTTTAAATGCCGACTTTACCTTTGGTTTCCCTTTAAAATTAAATATGGGAGCAACCTTAATGGATGTTTTTAAAATAGAGAAAGATAGTTTAAATACCAACCAGAAATCAGTGCAGGTGCATGCGCCAAACTTTAGTGGAACGTTTCAATTAAGTTATACCTTCCGCAAGACTAACTTAACTCTGGACTATACCGGACAGGTATATAGCCCCATGCGTTTACCCATCTTGCCTAATGATTTCAGACCGGAATATTCGCCATGGTTTAGCCTACAAAATGTGCAGCTCACCAAAAAACTTAAAAACAATTGGCAAATTTATTTAGGCGTGAAAAACGTGTTTAACTTCATGCCTCAAAACCCCATTATGCGCGCTTTCGATCCGTTTGATAAACGCGTAAATGAAAACAATCCGAATGGTTACACCTTCGACCCAAGCTATAACTATGCTCCATTACAAGCACGCAGGGTAATTTTAGGGGTGAGGTATGTGTTGTTTTAACAACAAACCCATAAAGCAAAAATGCCTTCGAAACATTTCGAAGGCATTTTTATTTTAGTCTAACAATTGATTATTTTCCTGTTGACTTAATTGGAATCAATTTAATCATACCAATGGCATCAAATAATTTGATGAATGGATAAACCGGATCAAACTCCCACCATTTAGCAGCAAAGTTTGGACGAGCACCTGCGTGGTGATGGTTGTTTTGGAACAATTCACCCAACATTAAAAAGTCAATGATTAATGTATTTTTTGAATGGTCTTTTTCGTCATCAAAATTACGATACCCGTATTTGTGTCCGGCCCAATTAACCACAGCACCTTGTATTGGCGCAATTAAAAAGTGTATTGGTAACAATAAAAACATCCAAGGTGAAGTAGCAAACTGCACATAAAATAAAATGTAAAAAGCAGCAAACCCTAAACGAGAAAACCAACTATCCGCAATTTTATCAATTACCGGGTAAATAGGATAGTTTTTATCAAACTTCTCTTCAATTTGTAAAGTACCACGTAAAACACCATTATACACACCACGTGTATGCCACATCATGGTAAAAACCTCTTTAAAGAAGTGTGGGGTGTGAGGATCTTTTTCGGTATCGCTGTATGCGTGGTGCATGCGATGTAAAATAGCGTAAGCACGCGCATTTAAATAAGAAGTACCTTGAGTTAACCATGAAAAAACGTACCAAAATTTTTCCCAAAATGGGTTCATGGTAAACATTTTGTGCGCAGAATAGCGATGTAAATAAAACGTTTGGCAGAATAAAGAAATGTACCAATGCCCAATTAAAAATAGAATGATTGTCATTTATGATATAAAAATATAAGTCGCGAACATATCTATTTGCTTGTATTGCGCCAAATGATTTGTGTCATTTTAACCCAAATTATTCATTTGAGAATCAAATAAAATAATCGATGTAAGAAAATCAACCTTTTGGGTATCCGTTACACTTCACCCAAAAAGTGATTTTCTAAATCGGGATTAACCCAACTAATGCAGGTAGTTCAGCTCATGCTTCGCCTTCTACTGCATAAATTGGGTTTAACCTTGCTTATACTTAATTCTAGTCTCAGCTTTTTTCAACTCTCTATCAATAATCAACTTAGCCAACTCAGGCGCAATAAGTTTTGGGTCGTTTTGCGCAAATGCAGCTTTGGTATCTCGTTCAAAAACATCAACCCTGTATAATACTTGCAGCAAAAGCTCCATTTTATGTAATAGTAGGTAAACAATTAACGCTGTTAAACGCTCATGTAATTGTTGGTAGGTAGTTGATTGAGCTACTAAATCATTCTCGAAATACTCACCCAACTTGTATGCTGAATTTTGAATTAACACCGGCAGGTTTTCGTTACTCATTCCAATTGTTTTTTATTTGGTTGAAGTAATAATTTAAAGAATCGTTTGATACCAAATTGTAAGGATGCTCTTGAACAAAATTCTCAACATTTTGTATGCGATTATCCAAATCGGGATGTGTACTGATCAGCTCGTTAACTTGGGCTCCATCACTTTCTTTTTTAAGTAATTCAAACAAATCAATCATGCCTTTAGGGTTAAGTTTATTTTCTTTTAGAACCTTTAACCCACTGTTGTCGGCTTCTGTTTCTAGCGCTCTACTATAACTTAAATTCCTTAATTGGTGCGCATTTTCAATCAATATCCCTCCTACTCCGCTCATGTCACCAAAAACAATTGATAAAAATAAATAACCCGATAAGGTTCTGAACAGATTTCGGGTAGCATGTTTAAGTTCTACATGCGAGTATTCGTGTGCCAATAAAGCCGCCAATTGTTCTGGCGAATTCATGTTGTTTAAGATGGCATCATACACCACAATACCGCCACCGGGCATGGCAAAAGCATTGGTTACGTTTGAGTTTACCACCGTAATTTTTACCGGGTAACTTTTTTCTATGTTAAGCTGATTAAAAAAATGGTTGATGGCCAATGTTTTGGATGAATCTATTTGCTCGCCTTCCAACACAGATGCATACATTTTTTGTCCCAATTCAATCTCATAATCTTTAGGAAAAACTTTTGCGCCATAAGTAGCAATAGCAGGCAACAACCAAACATAAGACACCCACAAAACCAACAATAATAGTAATAACGAAGTAGCTACAACTGCCGCAGCCGACATGTTTAAACGTTGCGCAAATGTACGCGGATAAGCTTGCTTGTATCGGGTAATAAAATCACGGTCGGTAACATCCAATTGCTGGGCAGGAAACACATCGCCATAACGCAAACTTAACAATCCGTTTTTTAATTCGTGTTCCACCACATGTTGTTTTTGCCAGGTTATTTTAACACGCTCACCGGTCTCATTTAAAAATTGAATAACCCAAGCATTGTCGAGCCACAGCACATCAACTTGTTGCGGATTGCCCGAGTAGCCATCAAAATACCTTGCTTTATATACCAGTTCCATAATTTACCACTGTACAATTACCTATTTATAAGTTGATTTAAAGAGGCAAATTAATGAAAAGTACAGATAAACTGTGGTTTTAATTAGAATGGTTATAAATCACAGCAATTCAAAACAAGCCTATGAAAACCAATACTTTATTAGTAAATTATATTTTTATAAAAAGTGGCAATAGGCCTGCATTATTTGTAAATTGCGGCCCAATTTAGTGTTGCACTTAAAAAATAACTCAAATAATATGTTCGATTTAGAAATGATTAAAGCAGTTTACGCTCGTATGGATGAGCGCATTGCTGCTGCACGTAAAGTGGTAAATCGCCCACTTACTTTAACCGAAAAAATATTATACAGCCATTTAACAGCAGGTAATGCAGCTGCTGCTTATAACCGCGGTAAGGATTATGTAGATTTTAACCCTGACCGTGTAGCGATGCAAGATGCAACTGCACAAATGGCCTTGTTACAATTTATGCAAGCAGGCCGACCAAAAGTGGCTGTGCCATCTACTGTGCATTGCGACCACTTAATTACGGCAAAATCAGGTGCTGCCGAAGATTTAGCTTTTGCCAATAAAGAAAGTAAAGAAGTGTATGATTTCTTGGCTTCGGTATCTAACAAATACGGTATTGGATTCTGGAAACCAGGTGCAGGTATTATTCACCAGGTAGTTTTAGAAAACTACGCATTTCCGGGTGGTATGATGATTGGAACCGACTCGCACACCGTTAATGCGGGTGGTTTAGGTATGGTTGCTATTGGTGTTGGTGGAGCTGATGCTTGCGATGTTATGGCAGGTTTACCATGGGAACTAAAATTCCCTAAATTAATTGGTGTGAAATTAACCGGAAAATTAAACGGTTGGGCTTCGGCTAAAGATGTGATTTTAAAAGTAGCCGGTATCTTAACTGTTAAAGGTGGTACAGGCGCAATTGTTGAATATTTTGGTGATGGTGCTACCAGCTTAAGTTGTACAGGTAAAGGAACCATTTGTAACATGGGTGCCGAAATTGGTGCAACCACATCAACTTTTGGTTATGATGAGAGCATGGAGCGTTATTTACGTGCTACCGGTCGTGCTGATGTTGCTGATGCTGCAAACGCTATCAAACATCACTTAACAGCCGATGCTGAAGTGTATGCAAACCCAGAAACATACTTTGATCAGATTATAGAAATTAACTTAGATACTTTAGAGCCACATTTAAACGGACCGTTTACTCCGGATTTGGCTACACCTATCAGCAAAATGAAAGAAGAAGCTGTTAAAAACAGCTGGCCTTTAACTGTTGAGTGGGGATTGATTGGTTCATGTACCAACTCATCATACGAAGATTTAGCTCGTGCGGCATCTATTGCAAAACAAGCTGTAGAAAAAGGTTTAAAAACCAAAGCTCAATTTGGTATTAATCCGGGTTCGGAACAAGTACGTTATACTGCAGACAGAGACGGTTTATTAAAAACGTTCACCGATTTAAATGCAAAAGTATTTACAAACGCTTGCGGACCATGTATTGGTATGTGGGACAGAGAAGGTGCTGAGAAAGCTGAAAAGAACACAATTGTTCATTCGTTTAACCGCAACTTTGCTAAACGTGCTGATGGAAACCCAAACACCTTTGCATTTGTAACTTCACCCGAAATGGTAGCTGCTATTGCCATCTCTGGTGATTTAGGATTTAATCCAATAACGGATACGTTAATTAACGATAAAGGCGAAGCTGTAAAATTAGATCCTCCAACAGGTGATGAATTACCTGCTAAAGGTTTTGCGGTTGAAGATGCAGGTTACCAAGCTCCGGCTGCCGATGGTTCGGGTGTTAGTGTTGCTGTTTCTCCAACTTCAGATCGTTTACAATTATTAGATCCATTCGCTGCTTGGGAAGGTACCAACTTAACAGGTTTAAAACTGTTAATTAAAGCCAAAGGTAAATGTACAACCGATCATATTTCAATGGCCGGACCATGGTTAAAATACCGCGGTCACTTAGATAATATTTCAAACAACATGTTAATTGGTGCGGTTAATTTTTATAATGAAAAAACCGACTCGGTAAAAAACCAATTAACTGGCGAATACCAAGCTGTACCTAAGGTGCAACGTGCCTACAAAGCACAAGGCATTGGCAGTATTGTGGTGGGTGATGAAAACTACGGTGAAGGATCAAGCCGTGAGCACGCAGCAATGGAACCTCGCCATTTAGGTGTACGTGCGGTATTGGTAAAATCGTTTGCCCGTATTCACGAAACCAACTTGAAAAAACAAGGTATGTTGGCGTTAACTTTTGCAGATAAAGAAGACTACAACAAAATTCAAGAAGATGATGTAGTGGATATTTTAGGTTTAACAGAATTTGCACCAAATACACCATTAACATTGGTGTTAACACATAAAGATGGCAGCAAAGAAAACATCACTGTAAATCATACATACAACGAACAACAAATTGAGTGGTTTAAAGCCGGTGGTGCATTAAACATCATTAGAGCAAGTGTTGGTAAATAACCAAAGCTTACTCACCTTCATAAAAGCGTCTCGAGAATAAACTCGGGACGCTTTTTTTATTTGAGGTGTTCATATATATTGTAATATGAAAAAACTACTCTTAGGGCTATTGTTATGCGCTGCAATAACCGTAACAAAGCAAACATCTGCTCAAACAAAACCTGACTCCGTTTACCAAAGCGTTGACATCAAACCACAATATGCAGGAGGCGAAACGGCACTCGAGAATTTTGTTATTAAGGAAACCAAATACCCGCAAGAAGCCTTGAGTAAAAAACAAGAAGGTATTGTTGAAGTTGATTTTGTGGTATCAAAAAACGGAAACATCACCGATATTAAGTGCACCAACAATAAATATCTTGAGTTGTGCAATGAAGTAAAAAGAGTAATTGCCTTGATGCCTAAATGGACACCAGCTCAAGTAAGAGGGCAAGCTATAAACGCGCATCATAAAATGGCTATTGGATTTAAGTTATACAATAAACAAATTACATACGTAATTATTCCTGATGAAATGACTGTAAGTAGAGAAGTCATATATAATCAAGACATAGTAGAATCAGATCCTAACGGTGTAGATGACGCTCTATTAAGTAAACCCAAAAATAAACCCGATGATATTACTGTTACGTTTGCAGAGCAGATACCGGAGTTTAATGGCGACCTAATGGCGTATTTATCTGAAAATATAGTTTACCCTTCTATGGCAGAAGAAAACAATATTGAGGCAAAAGTAATCACTCAGTTTATTGTAGAAATTGATGGTAGCATTAGTAATGTGGAAATTATAAAAAAAAAGGGTTGGGGCTTTGACGAAGAAGCCTTAAGAGTTGTTAAAGCAATGCCAAATTGGAAACCAGGGAAACAAAATGGAAAACCTATTAGAGTATTATTTACTCTACCGATTCACTTTAAAATTTAATAACCATATGAATCTAAAAGATATTCCATTTGCAAAGGCAATTGGGTTAACAGAAAGTAAAGAAGAGTTTTTATTTGAACTTACTGACGATATTGTATATACCAATCATTTAGGTTCGGTTGCCGCTGCGGCTCAATTTTCACTTGCAGAATTTACTTCAGGACAGTGGTTACTAAACACTTTTCCCGAAATAGCTCCCAATGTAATTCCTATGCTTCGGAAATCGGAGGTGAAATTTAAAAAGCCAGCCCATGGTAAAATACGAGCTAAAGCTCATGTTGAAGAAATTGCACAGCAAACGTTTTTACATGAACTAAATCAATACAACCGTGCTTTAATAAAAATAGAAATTGATATTGTAAATGATACTAATGAAAAAGTGATGACCGGAATATATGAATGGTTCATACAGTTAAAACCGAAACAACTATGACACTAACCACTGCTTCATCAACTGATAGGATTGCTTTTAACCAAAATAATTTATTGAAAGCATACTTTGTTATATTTATCTTATTCTGGGGTTATACCTTAATTTTTACAGCTGATATAGCCAATTGGGTTATTGAAAATATACTTACCATTATTGCATTGGTAACACTTACTTTAACCTACAAAAAATTTAAGTTTAGCGATTTAAGTTATTCCCTTATTTTTATTTATACCATGTTGCACATTTACGGTGCAATGTATACCTATGCCGAAAACCCATTAGGTTATTGGTTAAAAGATGTATTGCATTTGGAAAGAAACCACTACGATAGAATTGTACATTTTAGTTTTGGCTTTTTATTGGGCTATCCTTTACGCGATTATTTTAAAAACTGGTTTGATTGGCCAAATTGGGTTTGTTGGACTTTACCCATTGAAATTACCATGAGCTTTAGCGGTGCTTACGAAATTATTGAATGGCTTGTTGCCGATGTGTTTTTTACACACCAAGGAGCTGCATATTTGGGTACACAAGGTGATGTATGGGATGCACAAAAAGACATGGCGTTGGCATTAAGTGGAGCAATATTAATCATGGTCATTGCCTCAAACTTAAAAAAGTTACTACGCAAATAATTTAACAAATTAACTTCATAAAAAAGGCCGTGAGCAAAATGCTCACGGCCTTTTTATTTATTGCAAACGAATTATTTTCTGTTTTGCATTTTTACCTCGGCTAGTTTAACTGCTTCGTATAAATTTACAAGACCTCCCGATACACAAAGTTCAGTCATTTTAACTTTCTTTTTAGTGCCCGGTACTTGTACCTTTCCTTTAACTTTTACAGCCGATTGCATGATGATTTCTTTAACCTCAGCAGCAGTTAACTCTGGATAATAACTGCGTATTACAGCGGCTACGCCAGCAGTTACTGGACTTGCCATACTTGTTCCATTAAAACTTGCATATTTACTCTCAGGAATACAAGAGTTGATATCTACCCCAGGAGCAAATACATCAACACTTTGTTTACCATAATTGCTAAACTCAGCAGGAATTAATTTTTTCTTTTTCCAATTAGAAGCACCCACTTCAATCCAATTAGAAGCATTGTAGTTAGTTACTTTATCATTAGGATAGTTATTTTCAACCTCAAGATTTTTATGGTCGTTACCCGCTGCATGCACCAATAGTACATCTTTTGATTGCGCATATAGTATTGCTTCATCAACAGCATCTTTATATGGCGAGAATGACTTCCCAAAACTCATATTAACAACCTTGGCACCATTATCAACAGCATAACGAATGGCATTTGCAACATCTTTATCACGTTCATCTCCATCAGGTACTACACGCAATACCATAATTGCAGCATTATCAGAAACTCCTTTTATTCCTGTGCCATTATTTCTATCTGCAGCAATAATACCCGCCACATGTGTTCCATGTTCACCATTAGGAGCACTTACCCTGTTATTGCCATAATAACGTTCAGAAACCACCTCATAGTTATCTCCAACAATGTGTCGCGAATCAAAATCAAGGTTGTAGTGAAAATCAACAAACTTACTAATTTGCTCTTTTGCACCTTGCAATCCTTTACCAAATTTGCTGATTACAACATAGTTTTTCTTACTTGATTCAAACGTTTTACTGATGCTATTTTGAGCCATAGCTTCATTCATATCAGCTGGTTTATAGGCTTTAAATTCGACCATACTTAATGAATCTTTACCTAGATTTTTTGTCAAAGATGTTACACCTTTTTCGAGTGAACTGTAAATATTGTTATACATAGCATACTCGTTGTAGCCTTTGGTGTAAGTTGCCTTTACTTTTTTATAAAAAGCATAGTTTTCTTTTTCTACACCATCTAAACTATTGGTATCTACTTTTTCGTAGCGTGCTTTTAGTTGTTTGTATAAACGTGTTACTTCCAAGTTATCTTCCGCTACATTCTCTGCCTGGCCACCAATAAAGTTCCAACCATTTATGTCATCTACATAACCATTGTTGTCATCATCAATATTGTTATTGGGGATTTCACGCACGTTTACCCAAATCACTCTTTTTAAATCCTCATGGAGAACTTCTGTACCACCATCAATTACAGCCACTATAACTTTTTGGCCGCTTTTACCATTTAATAATTCGTTGTATGTTCTCTCGGTACTCACCCCATTAATTTTATTTTGTTTGGGATCGAGGTTAAACCAATTTTCGGGAGCATTTTTTTGTGCAAAAACCAACATGGCTTGTGCAACAAGTGCTAATATTAAGGTTGTTTTTTTCATATCAATAATAAATTCAATTTTAACTGCTTGCTCGAATATAAATTTAAGTTTTTTTAAATTAATAATGATTACACAAAAGGTGCAATTAACTTATAAAATGTCAAGAATGAGTTGGGGTGGTCGGCCAACAATTGCTTTTTTATTTTTAATA
>JBFYQC010000202.1:0-10927 GCA_041302975.1 Bacteroidota bacterium | reverse complement strand
AGTTTAATTTCACTTACCATTTCGTAGCTTAAGGCATTGCGTTTCTCGGGACGATTCAAGATAATATAACCAACCCTGTCTTTTACTTCGTATTGTACTAAATTACTCATGCGCTACAATGATAATTGAAATGCGCCTGAATACAGCACATCGTGCACTGGAATATTTTGTTGTAAACAATGGGTTTTAATTTTTTCAGCATGGTATTTTTTCACACTCCCACTTATCAGTACTTGTTTGGCATTTATCTGTTGCAGCACTTTCGGTTTAAGCTTGTTTCTAACAATAAACACATCAATATTTTGGGTTGATTGTGGATGATGCTCATCACCACTAATTAAAACACGTTTACCATTAAAATTAATCAATTGCCATTGTTTGCTTATGTTTAAGGTGTCTATTTGTTTTATTCCCATTTGCCAAATGTGTTGTTGCAAATGGAACTTGAATTTTTGTTTGTCGTAACGAAGGTTAATATCTAATAAAAGTTTTGATGTATTGCCGTGCACCAATTGTATGGCATTACTTTGATTAATACCATACACAACCAACTTTTTTTGATGGTGTTGCGTATAGGCATCAAACCCAAATATAGCCACAAAATACAGTAGGGCCATTAAACTTAGGCGCAGTAAATTTTTGTATTGATACATGAAATAAAATATTAAACACAAAAATAATATGTACAACAAAATGCTTTGGAAGATGCTTATTTGTAGTCCGTTTACGTAGGCATAAGGCGTGTCTTCTACCAACATCACTAATTTATTGGTAAATAAAATAGTGTATTTAATTGCCACACCTAACCACGTAGCCAACAAAGATATTTTTGAAACCACTAACAGCCCAATACAACCATATAAAATACCGGTTGTTAGAGGAATAATGAGCAGGTTTGAAAACAAAAAGCAATTGGGAAACTGATGAAAATATAAAATGCCAATTGGGCTTGTAGCAATTTGTGCAGCAATAGATACGGTGGTAATTTTCCAAACTTGATCAACAAACCAATTGGGTGCTACATACCATTTGTACATCATGGGTTGAATAAATACAATACCTAAAACAGCCATGTAGCTGAGCTGAAAACCCACATTTGCCAGCATATTTGCATCAACAATTAAAAGGGTAAGGCATGATGAAGCAAGTGTGTTATAAATGTTACTTCTACGCTCTAAAACCTTGGCGGTAATAATAAACGTAAACATTACCGTGGCGCGCAAAATACTTGGCGATAAACCACACAATGCCGAATAAGCCCATAGGCAAACCACAATAATTAATCGTTTGGCTAGCAGTGTTTTTTTGTTCTTATCCATTAACCAAAGCAGCTTGTTAATAATTAAAAAAATAATGCCTACATGCATGCCTGAAACAGCTAGCACATGCAATGTTCCCGTGTTTGCATAAGCGTTCATGGTTTCTTCGTCAATCTCATCATCAAAACCATACAACAACGCTTGTGCAACACCAATTTCTGAAGGTGTTTTGACGTAGGTATGCAACACCTTTCTGAAATAGCGTTGTATGGCGTAAACCGTTTTGTAAATGGGGTTGGCTTTGTTAATGTTGGCGTAAACCAGTTGCGTTTGTTTTAAGTAGGTTTGATGGTGAATGTGGTTAAATGCCAAGTATCTTTTATAATCAAACTCGTATGGGTTTTTAGGCGGAGGAACTTCTCTAACATCGTTGGCATTTAGTAACAGCACATCACCAAAATTTGGTAGGTTTTTTAACTCGTTTTTGCTAATGTAAATTAACACATTACCTGTGGTGGTTTTTATTTGGTTTGATGTATCGGTACATTGTAAAACCTTAGCGCGCATTTTATACGAATGCGATTTTTGAATAGGCTCTTCATCAACCCTAACCAAATAAAATTTTGCATGAGGTATGTAACTAAAATGACTGCTATGAAATAAGTTATTCTGATAAGTATGTACAAGAATTCCGGCAAAATAAAACATCAATAAGGCTGCAAAACCGGTAAACCAACGCTGTTGAAACGCCTTTAAAATGCGAGGCAAAACAATAAAAGCAACCAGAAAAAATAAAAAGTACGATAAAGATATCCAGTGGTTTATGGCGTAAAACATAGATGTGCCAACACCTGCAGCAAATGCAAATAGAATGCGCACAATGGGTACCTTATGCCAAAAGGAGTGTTGCATAAGTGGTTATACAGTTTTAGGTTAATGTTTAATGGAAGTACTAAACTAAAACTTATGTGGAATATTTAAAAATAAAAATGTGGTTTGGGCTGATTAAATTAGCAAACTAAATTTAACATACAATTATGTACGCAACATTATTAACGGTGCACAACCTTTTGCGTTGGGCAGTATTATTAGGCGGTTTGTACGCCATAACAAAATCTGTTTTGGGTATTATACACAAACGCGATTTTACCAAACAAGAGAACTTGGCACATGCTTTATTTGTTGGTTTTTGCCATTTGCAATTGTTATTGGGTTTGATTTTATATTTTATTAGTCCAAATGTTGATGCTGCATTGGCAAACGGAATGGGAGCAGCTATGAAAGATCCTGCTTCGCGTTTTGTTGCCGTGGAGCACATTAGTACTATGATTATTGCTATTGTACTGATTCAGGTTGGAAGAACATTAAGCAAAAAACAAACAGAATCCATGGCTAAACACAAAAAGGCATTGGTGTTTTTTAGCATTGGTTTTATATTGATATTATCTCGAATTCCTTGGAAAGCCGCTATGTGGCCTTTGTAGTAGATTGGAAAGATATTTGGAAGGCGCGCAGCGAAGCTGTGCGCTTTTTTGTTGCTCATTAACCCAAACAAAAAACGACCCACAAGGAGTCGCTTTTCAAAACAAGGGGTATAAAACGGATTAGGGGGTGATTTTATACAGGCCAATTGTTTTATGCAAACAAAGCATACAGCCACCGGCCAAACCATACGATATTTTTCGTATTTAATAAACTAATTTAAGTGAAGCTATTTACTTAACGCGGCTTTGTAAACTTCCAAACAACGTTTGCGGGCAAAGTTATGGTCAACAATAGGTTGTATTTGTTTGGCCGTACCATATTCGGGCACCCATCTTCTGATGTATTGCAATTGTTTATCAAACTTTTCGGTTTGTAACTGTGGGTTAAATACACGGAAATAAGGCGCAGCATCCGTACCGCAACCTGCCGCCCATTGCCATCCACCGTTGTTGGCACTCAAATCAAAATCCAATAGTTTTTCGGCAAAATAAGCTTCGCCCCAACGCCAATCAATTAATAAATGTTTAGTTAAAAAGCTGGCTACAATCATGCGTACACGGTTATGCATATAGCCTGTTGCGTTTAATTCGCGCATACCCGCATCTACAATTGGGTAACCAGTAACGCCATCGCACCAAGCCGCAAATTCTTGCTCATCGTTAACCCATTGTATGTTTTCGTATTCCTTCCTAAAAGCACCTTTGGCCACGTGTGGAAAGTTTGCCAAAATCATCATGTAGAAATCGCGCCAAATCAACTCGTTTAAAAAAGTTTCGTTTAATGCTTTTGCCTTACGCGCTTTTTCTCTGATGCTTATAGTACCAAATCTAAAATGCACACCTAATCGCGAAGTGCCTAAAATGGCAGGATAATCGCGGGTTTTATCGTAGTTTTTAATAATACCTTGTGCTGTTTGTTTTGATGGAAAAGCCGCACCTGTTGCGTTAAAATTCATGGCCTTTAAAGAAATCAAATCCTGTTTTTCATCAACCCTTAAAAAAGCCGAAAAGTATTTTTCGGTGGGGTAACTGCGCAGGTAAAAGTCGTTGAGTTTAGCTTTCCATTTTTTACTGTAAGGCGTAAAAACGGTGTATGGTTTTCCGTCATCTTTTAAAACCTCATCATACTCAAAAATGCATTGGTCTTTGTAGGTGTTAAAAGTAATTTGTTTTGATGCAAAAAAGTTGGTAACCCAAGCATCACGCTCTTTGGCATAAGACTCGTAATCGTGATTGGTGAATACTTTTTTAACGTTGTACTGGTTAACAATTGTTGGCCAAACTTCTTCGGGTGTGCCGTAAAAAACCAATAAATCGCTGTCCAATTCATTCAACTGTTTTTTAATTTCGGCAAGTTGTTGATGAATAAAATCAACGCGTTTATCGTATCTGTTTTCGAGTTTATCTAAAATGTGTTGATCAAAAATAAAGATGGGTAAAACAGGTAAACCACTTAAAAGTGCTTGATACAAACCGGCATTGTCTTCTAAACGAAGGTCTCTGCGGTGCCAAAAAATAGAAACAGGATTGGAAGTCATTATATCATTAAAACAAGCTTAGCCAACAATGGTTTAGGCCAATCAGCTGTTTTTTATTTTACGTTCAATTGCGCTGGTGCTAAAACCCGGAATAAAATCAATGGTTTTAACCTCTCCGCCTTTAGCAGTAACCACATCATATCCTACAATATTTTCGGGCTGATAGTCGCTACCCTTTACCAAAACATTGGGCTGAAGGGTTTTAATTAAATCATAAGGCGTTTCTTCATCAAACAAAATAACGGCATCAACACACTGCAACGAAGCCAAAATTTGCAAACGTGATTGTTCGTCTTGTATTGGGCGATTTGGTCCCTTTAATTTACTTACCGATGCATCTGTGTTTACACCAATAACAAGCTTTTGTCCGCAATCGGCAGCTTTAGCCAGATAATCTACATGACCACGGTGTAACAAATCAAAACAACCATTGGTAAACACCACTTTTTGTCCGCTGTTTTGCCACGCTTGCACTTGTTGGGCAAGGGTTTGAGTTGATGTATAAACTTTAGCCAAAATACTTTTGTGATGCGACATAACCGTATTTTTATGATGAAGCGTTTTGTTTGTGTTTGCTTAAAACTACCAATGAACTAATTGCACCCAATATGATAAACATAACCATTTGTGCGCCATGAACTATGGTTGCGTAGGCAATGCCATCTTCTTGTGCTACACCAAAAAGTAACAAACCTTGCATTACTGCAAAATGGTAAGTACCGGCACCAGCACCGGGCGCAGGAATTACAATTCCTATGGTACCCATGGCAAACACGGTTAAACATTGGGTAAAAGTTAAATGTGATGTGGCCGGTAAAGCAAATAGACAGAAGTACATCATTAAAATATAACACACCCAAATACCTGCCGATAGGGCTACAAAAAGTGCAGGTTGTTTAACTTCTTTTATACTGGTAAGTCCTTGTGCAAAGCCTTTAAGTTTATCTAAAACCTTGGCAAAAATGGGCATAGCTGCTAGTTGTTTACGTTTGGCAAACACAATAGCTCCAATAACAATAACCAACGTCAATAGGTAATATTTTAAATTGCTGTTTTCGGTTGTTTTTTCTGCGCCAAGGTTCGTGTTTATGTAGTTAAAAATAACATCAAACTGCAGAATAAAAACTGCTGCAAGTATGATAAGCAACATCACCATGTCAACCAACCGCTCGGTAATAACAGAGCCTAAGCCTTTTTCAAGTGGTAAGTTGTTGGATTTGGTTAAAGCGGCACAACGAGAAACTTCGCCACCACGCGGAATAAAATAATTAATGAAATAACCGATAAAAACCGCATTTAAACTATTGACTGTACTTACGCGGTAATTCATGGCGTTGTAAAGCATAGTTGCGCGATAAGCTCTTAACCAATGGCTGATAATGGATATGAATAAACCCACAGCAATCCAATTGTAATTGGTTTGGGTAAACTTTAACCATAAATCGGCCCAATTGGTACCTTTAAATACAAAGTATAAAAATGCGGCACCAATGGCAAAAATTAAAGTTGTTTGCGCTATGGTTTTTAGTTGTTTACTCAACTGATTAGTCGGTTGTTGTTATCGGGGTAAATGGCAATTGGTTTGTATTTCTTAGCCTCTTCAAAGTCCATAGATGCGTATGAAATAATAACCAGGTAATCGCCAACAAACCCTTTGCGTGCTGCAGGTCCATTAAGGCAAATAACGCCACTATTGCGCTCACCTTTAATGATGTAGGTTTCAAGGCGTTCGCCATTATTAACGTTTACCACCTGAACTTTTTCGTTTTCAATCATGTTAGCAGCTTCCATCAACGCTTCGTCAATGGTAATGCTACCTACGTAATGCAACTCGGTTTGAGTTAACTTAACGCGGTGAATTTTAGATTTTAATAATTCGATATGCATAAAAAGCGCTGCAAATGTAGGCTTTTTTTCTAAAAGCAGCGGGTAACTTATTTAAAAGTACTTTTATAATTTATTGGAAAGACAGAAGTAAATTATTTGTCAGCTATTCAAAATACCATGTTACGGTTTTGTGTTATGAGATACTTTAATACAATCGTGAAATATTCGTTAAAGTCTAACATTAAATCTCAAAAAGTACGAGGTGAAACATAGTAGAAACCGCAGATTCAGATTCAATTGCATATTTGGTCTATTTTAATAGACTTCGATATAACCTGTCTATGTTAAAGATTAGCAAAGCAGCAGGATTAATAAAAGAAAAGTAATTATCTTAGGATTAACTATCATCAACAACATGTGTGTTTGTTCTTGTAATTTCTATATTTGTATAAATTACTTAACTTGCTTGCAGTGGCAATTGAACAAAACACAACTACAGCCAAAGAAAAAATTTTAAAAAAAGTTCGTCAAGCACTTATTTTTAAATCTAAAGCAATGTACGCTAACATTGATTTGGAAAGCAATGTATATACCCAGCCGCAAGAACAGGAGCCACTCTTGGAAACCTTTGCTCGCAATTTTACCGAAGCCCAAGGGCAGTTTGTTTACTGTGATAATAAGTTTGATTTTATTGATAAGTTGCTTACACTGATAGAGCGCAAAAAACTTAAGCAAATTCATTGTTGGGAAGACGATTTGCAGTTACAATTAAAAGATAGCGGTATTGTTTTTGTAACAGATAAAATGCAAATAGATAAAGCAATTGTGGGAATAACCTCTTGCGAGAGTTTGGTGGCACGCACTGGAAGCATATTGTTAAGTTCCGTTAAAAATGGCAGGGCTATTACCATTTACCCACAAATTCATATTGTGGTTGCTAACACATCACAAGTTACCATGGAAATGAAAGAGGCGATGCAGTTAGTAAAAAATAAATATGGTCGAAACATGCCAAGTATGTTGAGTTTTACTACAGGGCCAAGTCGAACAGCTGATATCGAGAGGGTCTTAGTGATTGGCGCACATGGTCCAAAAGAGTTGTTTGTTTTTTTAATTGACGACCAACACCACAATCATTAATGGCTGTTTGTGATAGTCAATATGTATTATTGCAGCATCAAACCAAAAAATAATTGAATACGCGTAACAACATATATTTTGCTTCTGATTTTCACCTAGGCGTGCCCGATTTTGCAGCCAGTCTTGAGCGCGAAAAAAAAATTGTTAGATGGTTAGATAGCATAAAATATGATGCCAAAACCATTTATTTAGTAGGTGATTTGTTTGATTTTTGGTTTGAGTTTAAAACTGTAGTTCCAAAAGGATTTACTAGATTATTGGGCAAACTTGCTGAGTTAAGTGATGCAGGAATCGAATTACATATTTTTCATGGTAACCATGATTTGTGGCAGTTTGGATACTTACAAAAAGAGTTGGGCTGCAAAGTTCATAGCAAACCAATTGATGTGGTATTAGGCAATAAAAAGTTTCACATTGCGCATGGCGATGGATTAGGTCCGGGGCAACGTTGGTTTAAGTTTATATTGGGTATTTACCGCAATTATTTTTTCCAACGACTATTTGCTTTTTTTCATCCCAATATTGGTATAAGTATAGCAAATTGGTTTTCGGCACGTAGCAAGCAACATACCTTTACTGAAAATGCGGTGTATTATGGCGATGATAAAGAGTATTTGATGCTTTATTCAAAACAATATTTAACCCATACCAAGGTAGATTATTTTGTTTTTGGCCACAGGCATTTACCCATGATTAGAACTATACAAGAGAATAGTACATATGTAAACCTTGGCGATTGGATGGGTTACAATACCTATGCTGTATTTGATGGCAATGAACTTGTTTTAAAAACGTTTGATAACTAATGCGTAAATTGTTTGTTATTTTATGTGCTGTTTTTTTTCATTTAGCCATTGCGGCCCAGCAATCCGGTGGTCCTAATTTTATTACATTAATAGCACTTAAAATAAGTGCTAAGTTTATTCAAACGGATAACTTAGGAAACCTGTATGTGGTAACACAAACTAACCAATTGAATAAATATGGACGGAATGGGAAACTTTTAGGAACATTAAACTACAACTATACGGGTAGCATTACTCAAATAGATGCATCCAACCCCATGCAAATTTTTGTTTTTTACCGCGAATTGAATAAGGTAATTTATTTAGATAATAACATGGCATACAGAGGAGAAATAGACTTGAACAAAGCTAATGTTATTCAAGCAACAAGCATAGCCAGAGCTTATGATAATAATTTGTGGGTATTTGATTTGGGTGATCTACAACTTAAGAAAATAAACGACAAAAGTGTTGTTGAACAAACGAGTGGAAATGTTCGCCAGTATGTAAATAATGATGTAGCAGTTTGTGGCGTGCACGATAACAACGATCGTGTTTTTGTAATTGATTCAATTAATGGTATTTTATTGTTTGATGTTTTTGGATCCTATTTAAAAACTATACCTATTAAAGGTATAGGCGAAGTAAAAGTGTCTACTAAAAACATATACTATTACCGTAATGGTAAGATTAATCAATATAATTGGCAAACATCTCTAGGCATTAGTTTCTCAATGCCCGATACAACAAGGGTGCAAAAAATGAGCATCGAAAAAGAAAGGTTATACATCCAAAAACCTGATAGTATTTACATTTACTCGTTTTAGTTTAGGTTGGTGAAGTGCCAAAAAAGTACGAAATTCGCCCACCTTTTTGGATAGGCATTGCTTTTTAAGCAAGCAATCCAAATTTAAATTTTGATAAAATTACCGGCATGTTAGATAAATTAGAGTCCATTAAAGTTAGGTTTGATCAGGTACAAGATATGTTGTCGCAACCTGATGTGGTTGGCGATATGAAACGTTTTACCCAACTAAACAGAGAATATAAAGAGCTTCAAAAAATTGTTGACAAGTATTACGAATATCGTAATTTGGTTGGTAACATAGAAAATAACAAACAGTTATTAAGTAACGAAAAAGACGAAGAGATGCGTGACATGGCGAAAGCTGAGTTGGATGAAATGATTCCGCTAGTTGAGCCAATGGAAGAAGAAATACGTATGTTGTTGGTACCGAAAGACCCTGAAGATGAAAAGAACGTAGTATTAGAAATACGTGGTGGCACTGGTGGTGATGAAGCCAGCATTTTTGCCGGAGATTTATACCGTATGTACATGCGCTATTGCGAATCGAAAGGATGGAAAACAGATGTAATTGATTACACAGAGGGAACAGCGGGAGGATATAAAGAAATTGTTATCGAGGTTTCGGGTGAAGAAGTTTATGGAACTTTAAAATATGAGAGTGGGGTGCATCGTGTACAACGAGTGCCAGATACTGAAACCCAGGGACGTGTCCATACATCTGCAGCAACTGTGGTTGTTTTACCCGAAGCAGAAGAAGTAGATGTGCAAATAAACCCTGCAGATATTGATATGCAAACAGCTCGTTCAGGCGGTGCTGGTGGTCAAAATGTAAACAAGGTAGAATCTAAGGTAATGTTAACCCACAAACCTAGTGGTATTGTTGTAGTTTGTCAGGTTGAAAGAACTCAGCTTGGTAACCGTGCTCGTGCTATGCAGATGTTACGTACTAAGTTGTATGAAATGGAATTGCAAAAACACAACGAAAAAATTGCCAGCTCCCGTAAAACAATGGTTTCAACAGGTGATCGTTCTGCAAAAATCCGTACTTACAATTATCCTCAGGGACGTGTTACCGATCACCGCATTGGTTTAACTGTATACAACTTGCCTGATGTAATGAATGGTGAAATACAAGAGTTTATTGACAAACTTCAAATTGCCGAAAACACAGAGCGTTTAAAAGAAGGTAACCTAGCATAACACCCTATTGTATTGTCTACAAAAAACCACATACAGGTAACTAAAACCGCGCGCTATTTTACCTTGGGTGAGTTAAACGAAAATACACGCGAGGTATGGTTTGTGTTACATGGATATGCGCAATTAGCTGCCGATTTTATTCAAGATTTTGAAGTGCTTAATGACGGCATACGTTTTATTGTTGCACCAGAAGGCTTGAATAAATTTTATGCTCGTGGTTTTGTTGGAAAGCCTGTTGCAACATGGATGACAAGCGAAGACCGCGAGGCAGAAATTGCGGATTACATCAATTACCTCCAGGTCTTATATCAATCACTTAATATAAATTTACAAGCAAAGGTTTTTGTGTTGGGGTTTTCTCAAGGTGTAGCAACCGCCTCAAGGTTTATACATCATACCCAACAAAAAGTAGACGCTTTTGTAATTTATGCCGGAGAAATAGCTGCAGAATTAATTGATCCCCTATCAAGTAAAATAAAGAGTTTACCTATAACGTACATTACAGGAAAAAACGATCCTTTTATAACACCCGAAAAGCATCAAAGAGTTTATGAATTGATGCACCAACTCAATGCAAAAATTATTGAGTTTGATGGTGGCCATGAAATAAATAAAGACGTGTTATTAAAACTAAATGAAGGTATAAATTAACTTTTTACACGAATCAGCAATTAAAAAAGTTGTATTATTTTACTAAACATTAGCATCATTATATATCGTAATTTTTAATTATTTTGTGTAATCTATTGGTGGGACAAACGTTCCCGCCAATTGAGGGTTTTTGGTACATATTCATGTATATAAAATGATGAATTTAAGTACAGTAGTTTTGTCACAAACTATAGTATTTAAAATGAAAAACCTTTACAAAATTCTCACGTTTGTT
>JBFYQC010000201.1:0-2599 GCA_041302975.1 Bacteroidota bacterium | reverse complement strand
GTAGCCCCAATATTGTTTTAATATTTCGTGAATTTGCACTGCTGTTTGCTTACAATTATTTTAAGCTGATATCTTCAGGTAACAAGTAAATTTTTTTGCTGCCTTGTGGTGTTTCATATTTACACTTTATACCGTACGAGTTGATGGCTATAATTCGTCCAACGGTAAGGGTTCCGTTTATTTTAAAAGTTACATCATCATCTACCTTTATGCTGTTTCCATTAAAGTCGGAATTATAATTTTCGATGTTGCTTGTGGTAGAATTTCGTGCAGGAAAGTAGGTTGAGTCTTCAGTATAAAATCCGGTGTAGTTAGCGTTGATGGTAGCAGGATTAAAATCTATAATATCTGCCGAAACAATTACCTTGGTTCTGCGTACAATCAAAATATAGGTTGTTTTAAAATCTACAGTCACATTGCCCCAGACCATTCCTTTTTGTAAAGGGTATTTTAACTGCATATTTTTCTTGGCTTCTTGCACAAGGGCTTCTTTTCCAATACCCCCCAGGCCCAGAAGTTGTGTAGTTTCCGCAGTTCCTTGCGCAGTTCCTGCAATCCTAAATTGGTTATTGTTAATGGCAGCACTTCCGTTAAATGTTCCGCTATGAAAAGCGCAACCGGTAAGTGAAAATAAGGCAATTAAAATCAATAAATTTTTCATGTTGTTTAATAGTTAGTTATGTCATGTTAAAGTTCAATAACGCCATCTTTCATCACCAGTTTTCTATCAGCCCTATTTGCCAGTGCTTCGTTATGGGTTACAATTACAAAGGTTTGGTTAAACTCCTGTTTCAATTTAAAAAACAAATCGTGTAGTTCCTCTGCGTTTTTTGAGTCGAGATTTCCACTGGGTTCATCAGCAAATACCACTGCGGGTTTATTCATTAAAGCCCGGGCTACTGCCACGCGCTGTTGCTCTCCACCCGAGAGTTGAGCCGGTTTATGATGTAGTCTTTCACCCAAATTTAGATAATTTAAAAGTTCCTTGGCACGTGCTTCTGTTTCCGTTTTGTTTTTATTGCCTATCCAAGCGGGGAAACAAACATTTTCTAAAGCCGTAAATTCAGGTAGCAGCTGATGAAACTGGAATATAAATCCAATTTTACTGTTTCTAAACTCTGCCAGTTTTTTAGCTGATAGTTTAGTTACATCAATACCATCAATTATGACTTGACCATTATCCGGTTTATCTAATGTTCCCAGAATTTGTAAGAGTGTAGTTTTGCCTGCACCACTTGCCCCAACAATGGCTACGACCTCACCTTGATTAATGGTTAAGTGGGTTCCTTTTAACACTTTAAGTTGGTTATATGCTTTGGTAATGTTTTGGGCGGTAATCATTTTTTAGCAATTATTTTGTAGTAAGCACAATCTTCTTTGCGTGTAATGGTTTCTAAAATAAACAAATTGTTTACATCCACATCACGCTCTTTTTTGGTTGTTAAAATATATTTTCCAACTGTCAAATTAGTATCCTCATGGTTGGTTACAGTATTACTAAAACCTTTTAACTCATCCTTTTTAGCATAACAATTTACTATAAATGTAACATCTGAATGTAGGATATAAATACTATCATTTTTGTGTTCACCTTTCCTTATCTCATTTAAGATGTTACCCAATGAAGTATGCATGTTGGTGTAAACATTGTTTTTAATGATGTATTGGTATGGAGTTAGAAACAGTACAATAAAAAGCAAACCGAAAGCAGGTTTATTATTTGTTATAAACAAAGCGGATGCTAATCCAATGATACAAGCAATGATTGGGTATAACGAAGCATCATACCAATATAATTTTGTTGATGATAATGCCAACAACGTGCTTATACCTGCCAAAGCAAATACCATAAATAGGCCTAAATTTCTAGCTTTACTTGCTTCGCTTTTAAATAGGTATACAATAGCAATAGGTAAAATATAAATCCAATTTAAAAGTCGGTTTTCTGTTATGAAGGCTTGATAATAATAGTAGAACGGAAGTTTGTTTTCATTTAAATAGGTTTGTTGCTCCAATCTGCCACCTAGTTCAAATTTTACCACAGCATCTATGTAACCGGGTGTAAGCAAATTTCTGTACCAATAATATCCGGGAACTAAAATCATAAATACCATCAAACCAACATAAAATCCCCAACCTTTAATGATGTAAGTAACTGTTCGCGAATAAAATGCCCACGCAATTAATCCCGGCATTACCAGCAGCCCTGCAATACCTTTGGTTAAACAACCTAAACTTAATAATATGGCAGTGGCAACTAAATACCATTGTGCATTGGATTGATTTGCTTTAGTTGTAAATCCATAAAAGGTGATGGACTGAGCTAAAATAAAAAACGCCAAAATACTATCGGTATCACCACTACGTGAAATGTGCTGGCTTACAAAACCTGTTGAACTTACTAAAATAAGAGGAAGTGCTAATGCATAAAGATTGTTTTTTAATACCCTTAACCCAACTAAATAAAGCAATACAGTGCTCAATAATGCAAAAATGGCGGAGGCTAATCTTACTCCAAGCTCATTAAACCCAAACAATTTGATAAAAGGTAACATGCACCACAAAGCGAATGGTGGTTTGGAGTTTCCGAGGTCTCGTT
>JBFYQC010000200.1:0-24813 GCA_041302975.1 Bacteroidota bacterium | reverse complement strand
TAATAATACTTATTGAACTCTTCTTTAAATAATTGTTTTGGAAGCTTTGAATCTATGTTAAAAACTTGTTTAATCGCGTTCATTGTTAATATTTTTTATTACCACCCGTTCACGCGGACGTGCCGTCCGTGTGTCGTTATATTTTCTAACATAGTTAAATTTTTCATAAGCTTATCTTAAAGGTAATACTTTAATTGGAGATTCATCACTGGCAGAACTTAACCTATAATGTTGCGGTTGACTAACTATTCCTGCAACCACAAGGTTTGATGATGAAATTCTAAAATTCATCACCAAATATCTTGCAGCAAAATGATAAAACGCGCGCATAAACGGGTGTTATTATTCTAATCGTTTAATAACAGAAAAGCGCATTCCACTCCTCTGTCGTATCGATATTTTCAACTTCTTTGATAAATTTTTCATGAGGCAATCTAAACAACGGGTGAGCATAAATTTGTGTGTTTGATTTATTGCAGGAAAATATGCCTGTCACCAGTTTTTTATACTCCTGTATCCGAAACAAAGAAGTAGCATATATTTTATTTCTGATATCATTAATCTCGTCCAAATTGTCAGGAGTCCCTAATTCATAAACTCCATACTCCTCAATATAAAACATTGATTGATTAGTACCCAACAGTAATCTAACCTTTAAACTTTTTTCATCTGAATTGGGTCTATATAAACCTTCATATACTGAGTCGTTAACGGCAATTAAATCAGACAACCAACATCCATCATACAACCTTCCTTTATATGCGTGGAATCCGATATACGCTTTGAGTTTTTTTTCAGTATTAAGTTCAATAAAAATATAAGGCTTTCCATTTGTCACAAAGCCTGGTTTTTTCCCTTCGGCATATAGTAATAATGGTTGGATCTGACCGTATGCAACTAACTTCATTAAAAGTATCGCAATAGTTATATATAGCTTCACTTTACTTGTTGGTATGAGTGATGGCCAATATGGAAAGAGAGGTAATTTGTTGCTCATATAAATATGAATAATAAGTTAATTGTGGAGCGTTAAAAACTGTTAGTAATATATTAGGTAAGTAATGACCAGATAAAATACCTGCCAAAGTTGTTGCACCCGCACATTGTATGCCCAAGCCCGCTGCATAAGGAATTTTAGGCAGGTATTTATTCAATGAGTTAATAACATTAGAGTTTAAGCCCACGTCAATTGTTGGTTTTTGGTCAGTAATTTTATATTTAGCTGTCGCTTTGGTTCCAAATAATTTCTTTAACATCTTAACTCCACTTTTGGATGGGCCAAACGATAAGCTTGTTTTTCCATTTTTTGATAATGCTGAATGACCTGCGTCAAATCCACCTTTAAGTTCTGTATTATCAGTGTGTAACTGATGTATTTCATTCGGTGCATTTATGGCTCCCATAATATCCGAAAAATTCCCCAACGCCCCCAATGTATAACCAAAATTTCCCCCGTTCACGCGGACGTGCCGTCCGTGTGTCGTTATATTTTCTAACATAGTTAAATTTTTCATAAGCTTATCTTAAAGGTAATACTTTAATCGGAGATTCATCGCTAGCAGAACTTAACCTATAATATTGGGGTTGACTAACTATTCCGGCAACCACAGGATTCATGTGTATGTAGTTTTCTTTTTGTGTAATAAATTTATCACTATACAATTCTTCAGGATGATTTCCTGGAATCCAAACTCTAAATGCTTGTTTACCTGTTTTTGTAGATTGCCCAATTGTAAACTTCTCCATCAACCACTCACGCCTACTCTCTTGTTTATTTGCCGTTATCTCCTCTATAATTTGTTTTGATGTATGCTCTTTCAGGTCTCTAAGTATATGACTCAAATTACCGGCACTACTTACTATAAAATGTGCATGGCTTGGCATAATAACGTACGAGTATACTTCTAAACCTTTATTATTCTGGCAATACTTAACACTGTCGATTAAAATGTTTACATAACACTCTCGTGTAAATAAATCAACCCAGTCAACTATTGTTATGGTAATAAAGTATGTTTTACCATCTTCTATTTTCAAAAATTCAGACATACTCAAATATAAAACTTTATAAGAGAATAACCCCACCAGGTTTTGCCTTAATGGACATGTGTAGTTTTAGATTTTACTGCGTATTTTGTTTTTACTGCACACGGACGGCACGTCCGCGTGAACGGGGAAAATTTCATAACACTAACAGTATTCTATGTACTAGTATCGCTGATGGAATAATTTATTTCAACTTACCCTGTTTTTTAAAATAAGGCTGCATGATGGGTATGATTTCACGTTCAAAACAATCTGTAATTTCTTTATACAACTTCTTTCTTTCTTTACCTTTCATATCACAGAGGTCATGCTGATTTATATATAAAGTTTTAGTGCCCCTCTTCAGGTAAGCCTCGATTATTGCAAAACCTCCATTATATAAACCAATTTTATAAATAATATTTTTTTCTCTTGCAATTAGATACCAGCTGTGAATACACATACAATCAATACCAGGCAAACAAACCGGACAATCAATTTCAGTATATAAAAATGTTGAATCAACACTCTTTGCACTTTTTAATGAGTATTCTTCTTTATCGCTAAACTTGATTAACAAGTAGGGATGCTCATCTCTCAATTGATCCATTATATTGAAATATCGTGTTGTATCACCTAAATCTTTTGGTGGAAAATAACCGCCTCTTGAAATTGTACTATGTCCAAAGCCATTATAGCAGTAACATCCTTGGAAAATAATTGCAGTGCAAAACAATAAAACGCTGTGGACAATTGATTGTATATTACAAACAAATAAACAACGAAAGTACCATCTGACTTTCGTTAAATTCAACTTAAAGGTTATACTTTTCATTTCTAAAAATAAAAGTAACGATTCAAATTGAGATACAAAGCAAATTGTATAAACGGTAGGAGGAAAATTAAATCATCAACACTACTGCACCCTTACAATCTCGTAAGTAGGAGTTCCTTTGTTGCCTCGGGTATCGTAAAAATCTATAAAGCGTAGCTTAAATAATTTGTCGGCATTGCCGTTTGTTTTTTCTTTAACAAAAAACGTAACATAGTTTCGGGTACGGTAAGTAACACCAGTACCACCAAACATAGGCACCTTCCATTCAAAACCCACTGCATCGCGGTTGTTGCTGTAGGTAACTAAATCAAAATGTGCAGGACCAATTTCTTCAAACGTAAACCTGTTGCTGCTGTCCATGGCCACCTGTATGTTTTTGGTATTAATAAACGTACCTACAACAGAGTACAACAAAGGTGGATTAAACTCATAATACACCGAACGGTAATTTAAAAAACAAAAATCCCAATCAGATTTTGGTGGTTCAAAATCTATTATGCTGCCACCATTTCCAAACGTAAAATAAGTAAGTAGTTTACCGTGGTTTTTAACAATGATATGGTTGCTTATTTCTTGTCCGTAAAGGTTTGCAATTTGCATCACAAACGAATCGCGGTTACAGCTTACTAACTTAAACTGAAAGTATCTTTCGGTATCTTTAAGGGTACTTCCCCTGTCAATTACATATACACTGTCGTTGCTTTGTCCGTTCTGCGCCCAACCATTTAAAGCCAAAGAATCGTTCATGCCATTGGCAGCATCCCATCTCCAATTTAGTTGTTTGGGTTGAAAATTAGGTGCAAAATTACCTTTAGCCAATCCTGCAATCAACACACCTGCGCCACCGCCATTTAGGTAAATATTATTTAATGTTGGATCACACGCAAAAGCTAAATCCCAACAATTTACTTTTACACTATTCACAAAACCAGATTCCAAATCTACATAAATTTGGTTGCTGTAATCGTTACCCATTTCATAACTAAATTTTTTGCCTACAGCCTTAGGTAACGACATTGGTGTTTCGGGTTGCTCACAAGAAGTAAGCCCGGCCAATAAAATTAAAACAATAACAAAATATACCCTTATACCCATTATTGCTGTGCTTTATTAAATGAATACCTAATTGAAAAAAACAAGGTTCGTCCCATGGCTACCATGGCATTGTTTGATGAACTTTGATGAACACCACCCACAATACTTGCACGTACATTTCTTACATCTAATATATTTTTTACGCCCAAAGTGGTGTTTAGTCTTTTCTTAAAAAATGGTTGTGATAGGGTTACATCCAACACATTAAATGCATTGATGTATCCCAACATTACTTCGTTGTTGGTATAGTTGTATTGGTAGGCTTGTAATTTGCCATTGTATTTATAGAACAAGGCAATAGAAGTATTCTTTTTAGGATGTGTTGCAGTAAAGTTTAGGCGCACTTCGTTACTGCTGTAAAACTTATCATCAGGGTTATAACTGTTATTTCTTCCTGTTAATGCATATCCTGCTTGTATGCCGTACACAGGTGTTTTGTACTCCATATTAAAGTTAACGCCCTGGCTAATAAACTCGCCCACGTTAATGTATGTAGCTTCTATGGTTTGTGCATTTACCATAGCCAAATCAATCATATTAGTAATGTGGTTATAAAACAAACTAGGTTCAAACCTAAACATGTGTTTTTGTTTGGTGATTTCAAACGTAGTAAATAATTGTAAGTTATCGCCTGTTTCCGCTTTTAAATTGGGGTTACCATGCACATTATGGCTGGGATCAACAAACTTTAAGTACATTTCTTTTAAGGATGGTGCACGGAAACCTCTGGCGTATGATGCACGCAACTTCAGGTAGCTGGTAATTTCCCATTTAATATTAATAGCCGGCACAAAAGGTGCATCAAATTTTGAATGATGTATAGCACGGAATCCCGGACGTAACGTTATTTTTTTTGTAGGTTTTAACTCGGTACTGGCAAAAATGTTGTAATCGGTAAACTGCTGCGCTCCTCCTTCAATTTTACCACCTTCAGTAAACTCGTGATTTACTTCGTAACCAAGTTGATAATTGATTTTCGCATCCTTTTTATTTTTTGAAATGAATCCCCTACTCATCAATAAATAAAATTGATTGGTATCGTTTAGATCTGCTGCGGTGGTTTGTTCTTCTTGCAAACTCACCAAATCTTTACGCAATGTATTGCGCACACGTTTATAGTAATTACCCGAACCAATTATGTTTACCGAAAAATTGTTTTTCAATTTTTTATCCCAAAAAACTGATGTGGTGTAACGTGTTGTGTAATAATATTGGTCTAATCCATAAGCATAAAATGGTGTAACAGTGCCGCTATCTCTAGAAGTTACTTTTTCAGTAAACCAACTGTTTTGTATGCGCCAATTTCCTGATTTACCACTAAAAGAAACCGCGGCATCTGCAAAATACTGTTCACGTGGTTTCCATAACCTGAAGCGTGTTATTTTTTCATTTTCGTTATAACCATCAAAAAAATTACGACCACCGTTAATTTGCCATGAGGTTCTTTTAAAACCAAAGTTTACACCACCGTCCGTGTTGTATTGACCAATACTTTCGTAATAAGTACCTAAGTTAAAACTCTTGCTTTTTGTTACCGCTTTTTTGGTAATGATATTAATAACACCACCTAAAGCGTCACTTCCAAAATTAACACTCATAGGTCCTTCAACTAGCTCAATGCGCTCTACGTTATTTAAGTTTATTTGTGTTAAATCAACATTCCCACCCTCGCGACCAATTACTGGAACACCATCAATTAATATTTTAATATTTTGACCGGTTACACCTTGTAAATTAATGCTGCTACCTAACGAAGGATCTTGATTAATACGTATGTTAATTTCGTTCGCTAAAACATCTTTAAGATTAACCGCACCTTGCTGTTGTATACGTTGTGCATCAATAACCTTAACTTTAAACACACTATTTTGAAGGCTGTTTTCACCGTACTGCCCGGTAACCACAGCATCGTTTAAAACCTTTGTTTTTAAGGTGTCTAAAGGTTGATTTGGTTGTGCATGAACAGATAGCACAAACAATACAAGTACTCCTATTGGAGTACCTGTACGTAGTAAAAAAATAATGATATGTTTAGAAAATCGAACCACCGTAATTATTCAACCACCAAGCGAGCGGCTTTGTTGCCATCAACTTGTATAAAGTATAAACCTCTATTTAAAGCAGTAATATCAATTGTAGCAGCTCCTGTAGCAGTTTGATTAATCTGAGCTTTACCTGTAATATCAAAAATAACAACGTTGTGATTGCCCACACCAACTTGTACGTTTACAAGATTACTTGCAGGGTTAGGATACACAACAACTGTTTGGTAATTTTTAGCTTCTAACAAACCTACAAAATCTGATTCAATGCCTTTATAAAAACGTATTCTTCCATTAGACGAACCGTCAAATGATTTAAAAATCATACGGTATTGTTTGTTGTTAGCTAAGCGTGCAAAGTATACGTTTGAATCAACGATAGCGAAGTTTGGTTGGCCTGGCCCCGGATTGATTTTCCAATCGGTACCAATGGCAGTAATTTTTTTATTAAAAATAGCATCAGAAATTTTAACACTATCGTTTGGCATACCACTAACACGGGAACTTAGCATGGTTGGGTGTGATAATGCACCCGTATTTGTACTAAATACAGTTTGACCAAATTGTGTGTAAAATGCACCATAGCGGGTAAAATATAAATCCCAAGGTGATGTAGGTTCGCGATCAACCACTTGTTTGTTCATTACATCAAAGTAAGCGAACAATTTTCCGTTAAATCCTGCCTTACTGATGGTAAATTGGTTGCTATCTGTGCCATCAATATTAGCCATATGAAATACCCATTGGGTATCAAATGCTAATTTTTCAATCTTAATTAATTTAAAAGCTGAGTCGGTGGTACGACCTTGAAAAGTTTTGGTAATACGCAACAAGTAAACGTAACCTTCACTCTCCACGTCATGCGTTGTCATGTTGTAAGCACCCCAACCATAATTAAAAGGATTGGTTTTTACTAAGTCGGCATTAAAAGCACCAACATCCCAACTGCTATCGCTGTTGTGCATAGCTGCCCATGTTTTGTAACCAGTTGTATCAAAACTGGCAAAATTATATTGGTTTGATTTAAAAATCTGAACATTACGACCTTCATTAGCAATGATGGTGGTTGAACGTAACACATTGGTTGGTGGAGCGGCAGGACGAGTTGCAAAAGCAATGTGCCAATTAGCTCCAAATTGAGTACCCACTGCACCGTTTTCAAAGCTGTAATAAACATCATTAGCATAACCTGTGCCAAGGCTAATACTATCGTTAGCAGTTGTTTGAGCAACAACCGGAGCTACCGAAATGAACAATAGAGCAATTTGTAGAACTAATTTTTTCATATAAATATGTTTAGAATTTTGGCGCAAGGTAATTGCATGAAACTAGCAAAAACAATGATAAAAGCCGTTTTACACATAAATGACAAACAGTAGTGTTTGAACATTTTTTTTGACATAAAACCTATAAATTTCGTGTTTTGTAACTACAGCATTTAAAATACACCGTATATCCTATATATTCGAAACCATATTTATTACAGGATGAACCAACAAACGTTATTTAAAAAGTTTTTACCACACCTTATTGCTGTAGGTGTAATTGTGGTAGTTATGCTGGCTTACTTCTCGCCATTAATGAGTGGTAAAGTTTTAAAACAACATGACGTAATGCAATGGAAGGCATCTTACGAAGAGATTGCCAAGTTTGAAAAAGAAAGTGGTGAACGTACCTTTTGGACCAATAGTATGTTTTCTGGAATGCCAACTTATCTAATTGGTGCATCATATTATTATAACACTTCAAACGATGTATACAGGTTTGTAAATAAAGTATTAGGCAACCCATTAGAAACAATTTTCCTACTATACATCTGCTTTTATATTCTACTGGTAACCTTTGAGGTAAGTCCGTGGTTTGCCATAGCTGGCGCATTGGCGTTTACGTTTAGCACGTTCAACTTTATAAATATTGATGCCGGGCATGCCGGAAAAGGAAATGCTATCGCCTTAATGCCACTAGTTATTGCAGGTATCAAAATAACACTCGGTAATAAAAAATTGCTTGGTGCAGTTATAACAGGTATTGCTTTATCATTACAATTAGCAGCGGGGCACTTGCAAATTACTTACTATTTGGTACTTATTGTTGCCATTTGGATGATAACTGAAGCTATCATGGCTTTCAAAAATAAAACCATACCGAACCTTTTAAAATCGGGGGCGTTTTTAATTGTGGCAGCTATTTTAGGTGCTACATCAAACATAACTAACCTATTGGTTACCGAAGAGTATGGTAAGTATAGTATTCGTGGAGCATCAGAGTTAACCAAAACAACACAAGGCGAAAAAAGCGAAAGCAACCAATCAAGTGGATTAGATAAAGACTATGCTTTACAATGGAGCAATGGCGTTTCAGAACCATTCACCTTATTAATTCCTAACTTCTTTGGTGGTGGAAATGCAGGCGACCCACATACACACGATATTATTGCCAAAGAATTTAAAGCAGCAGGATTGCAGCAGCCAAAGCAACTAGCAGAAGGCTTACCTGCCTATTTTGGCGAGCAACCCTTTACAGCAGGACCAATTTATTACGGAGCAATTATTTGCTTTTTGTTTGTATTGGGATTGTTTGTTGTTAAAGGAAGTGAAAAATGGTGGATTTTAATCATTTCAACTTTGGCAATATTTTTATCAATGGGTAAAAACTTTATGCCATTAACCGATATATTCTTTTACAATGTTCCGCTTTACAACAAGTTTCGTTCAGTTACATTCATTTTAGCCATTGCTCAAACTACCTTCCCTTTACTTGCATTATTAGCCATTCGCGATGTTGTTAATGGCACACTTAATAAACCTGAACTAAAAAAAGTAATATTATACAGCGGGGGCATAGTTGGTGGTTTATGTTTAATTTTTGCGGCCATGCCTGGCCTAGCTTCGGTTGATGCAGAAGGTGTTGACGGACAATTAAAACAATACGGATACCCATTGGATGTAATTCATGCAGCACGCGAAAAGGTACGCCAAATGGATGCTTTACGTAGTTTTATGTTTATCGCTCTAGCATTTGGTGCACTTTGGTTTTTTGTAAACGATAAAATCAAACAACAATACCTAGCTTTAATCTTAGGTGCTTTAATTTTGGTTGATTTGTGGGGCGTTGATAAACGTTACCTAAACGATAAAGATTACGAGAAACGTAAAAAAACAGATGCAGTTGTTGAAAAAACACAAGCAGATGAAATAATCTTACAAGATAAAGATATACATTACCGTGTTTATAATACCACTCAACGTTTAGATCAAGATGCATTAACATCATACTACCATAAATCTATTGGTGGTTACCATGGTGCTAAAATGCGTAGATACCAGGAGTTAATAGAGTTTCAGATTGCACGTAACAACATGGAAATGTTTAACATGTTAAACGTAAAATACTTTATTGTGGGCGATAGTTTAAATAACTTGTTCCCTCAAATCAATACTAATGTAAATGGTAATGCATGGTTTGTAAATAACATGGTTTGGGTAGATAATGCCGATGCTGAAATTGATTCGTTAAATAACTTCAACTCTAAACAAACTTGCTTTATTGACAAACGTTTTAACGAACAATTAAACGGTTTTAAGATTGCAGTAGATACAACTGCAGCCATAAAACTCACCAAATACCAACCTAACAAATTGGTGTACGAAAGCAATGCAGCTACACCACAATTGGCTGTGTTTAGCGAAATGTACTACGATAAAGGTTGGAATGCATACGTTGATGGTAACTTAGTTCCGCATTTCCGTTGCAATTATGTATTACGTGGTATGCAAATACCAGCTGGCAAACATACCATCGAGTACCGTTTCGAACCGCAAGCTGTTGCAACGGGCGAAAGTATTACATTAGTTTCGAGCATACTGCTTTATGGTGGAGCATTAGCAATAGCTGCAGCTGCATTTTTAAGACGTAAAAAAGAACAAGCATAAAACATGCTGGTTAGTATTATACTAATCATATACAACTTAACAGTTGCCTTTGTTGCGGGTGTGATATTTACACGTTTACTCAGCAAGGTTTCAGGTACATCACCTACAGTAATTCACCCAAGCCTTTATGTAATTGTCGGCTGGGGCTTTATTGTCATGTTATTGCAGGTGTATCACTTGTTTTACCCTGTTAATTTGTTTGCGCATGTTTTGGTTTGGATGGTACTTTTAATTTTAGCAGCAACCCAGTTTAAAAACTTAGCCAAAGATATGGTGGCTTCCTTACATCAAATTGGCAGTAAAAAACATGTTGCAATTGGTTTAGGAATATTAGTTTTGGTGCTGCTCAATATCATTTCAAGAAAAGCAGATGGCGACATTGGTGATTATCATCTACAAGCCATCAGGTGGATGGAAGAGTACGCAGCAGTGCCCGGAATTGGAAACATTAGAAGACAACTAGGTAACAACAGCAATTGGTTTTTATTACAAGCATTTAGCGGATTTCATTTTTCAGGCCTACGTTCTGTTTACACTATAAATGCCTCCTTGGTAATTATGGTAGCCTTATATGTTACTCCGCATTTAAACCAACATTTTTGGCTACGCAATTTGTTGCTGTTATTTTATTTTATCATTGTTGCAACACGCAAATACACGGGTGCTGTTACCAACGATTTAGTTATCACTTCCGGGATAATAATGCTGTTTTGCTGGTTTACTGATGTGGTAAATAACAATAATAAAAAAGCAATTGAACTGCTTTTAATCATCGTATTTACCATGCTAATTATCACCTTTAAACTTAGTGCTTTGCCAATGGTACTGTTTGCTTTAGGTGTATTTTATTATGCCTACAAACAACAATTAATCAATAAAAAAAGTACTTTAACTTTATTCGTATTTGGACTTATCATTTTTATACCGTGGTTAATTACCAATGTTATTCACTCGGGTTATTTATTGTTTCCAATACCAAGCAGTAATTTGTTTGATGTAGATTGGAAAATGCGTCCAGAAATTGTAGCTTATGAAGTTTATGCAAACCTTGCATATGCCCGAGCACCAACAGTTGATATTGAATTAAGCAAGCATTTTTCCTTTAACGAATGGTGGCCACATTGGATAAAAAGCATTGACATTTTCAGTGCCATTTTACTATTAGGTGGATTGTTTTTTTATGTTACCTTAATTTTTCAATGGCTGATTAACAAACGTTTCAGAAACCAATTTACAGAAAACTATTATTGGATAATTGCAACCACATCTTTAGTTGCTCTGTTACTTTGGTTCACCCATGGCCCTACCCCACGTTTTGTTTTCGGCTATTTGGTATTTACCATTACAATGGGTATAAATCTGTTTCATAGAACCACTTTGCAACAACTGCTTTATAAAAACAAATTTACTTTAGTTGGTATATTCTTATTGGGGTTGATTGCACTGTCTATTCAAAAACAACAAGCCAAACAAGGCTTTTCCGGTGCTTTTATAATACCAAAAACCTATCAGCAACCACAAATAAACAAGTTTGAAGTAAGCGGTGGCATGCTAAACATACCAGCCAATAGCCAACAATGCTGGGATAGTGAATTACCATGCACCAACTTACCCGACAGTGGTTTACAATACCGTGGCACTACTCTTCAACATGGATTTAGAATCAAAACACAGCCGTAAGTATTTTTCTTTTTGTTGTTGATGTTTTAGCCTTTATTTTGCGCGTACATTTTAAATTGATAAACAATAAAACATGGCAACCGATAAGATTTTAATTGTAGGCTCACAAGGCCAAATTGGCTTAGAATTAACCCAAGAATTGCGTGCTATTTATGGCAACGATAACGTTATTGCAAGCGATGTAAAAGCGCCTGAGCAAAGTAATGGACCTTTCGAGGCCTTGGATATCATGGATAAAAATAAGTTAGATGAAGTTTTCAAAAAACATAATGTTACCCAAGTATATTTACTAGCTGCTTTATTATCGGCAACAGCAGAAAAAAATCCTCGCTTTGCATGGGATTTAAACATGGAAGGTTTATTTAATGTGCTTAATGCGGCCAAAGATGGTGTAATTAAAAAAGTATATTGGCCAAGTTCTATTGCTGTATTTGGACCAACCACACCAAAGAAAAACACACCTCAATACACCGTTATGGAGCCTAATACCATATACGGCATAAGTAAACAAGCTGGCGAACGTTACTGCGAGTATTACCACCAAAAATATGGTGTAGATGTAAGAAGTATTCGTTATCCGGGTTTAATTGGACATAAAAGTGCCCCTGGGGGTGGAACTACGGATTATGCTGTACACATTTACCACGAAGCTCTAAAAAATAAAATGTATGAATGTTTTTTAAGTGCCGACACAGAGTTGCCTATGATGTACATGCCTGACGCGTTAAAGGCAACCTTAAACCTAATGGAGGCGCCTGCCGAGCAGATAAAAATTAGAAGTAGTTATAATGTAGCAGGGATGAGTTTTAACCCAGAAGAAATTGCGGCTGAAATTAGAAAACATATTCCTGAATTTACCATTAGCTATAATCCAGATTTCCGTCAGGCCATTGCAAACAGCTGGCCCCAAAGTATTGATGATACGCAAGCCAGGGAACACTGGGGCTGGAAACCTCAATACGATTTGGCAAGCATGACCAAAGACATGTTGGATAATTTAAAATAAAAAAAGCCCTCGAAAATTCGAGGGCTTTTTTTATTATTAGTTACTATTAATTTAAAAAAGGTAACCAGCTCCAAGTTTTAAAGAAACAACATTATCAAAATAATTATACCCCAAAGATCGATTACTTATTTCTTTAGAAATACCACTATTCGAGTTATCTACAAAGCCCACTGCTTGAGCAAATCCAATTAAATAAAAATTGAAATTTACTGCTAAATCTACTGCTATTTTATCTGCAAATATTCTTCTCGATCCTATTCCAATGGTATAACCAAAATCTAAAACACTAGGTACTGTCCTGGTAATATTAGACCCCTTCATTTTATATTGACTGCTTATTGAAACAACATTAAAATTCTGCGATAAATACAATCCTATGGGAGCCAGGTGATAAGCGTGCCTCGACAAGCCAAACGAAAAGGTATGTGCAGTAGAACTTATCCGATCTGCGGTTTGAAAATAATCACCAACTCCACCCCTAGCAGGGTTAAAGGTTTGATTCATATAACCTAAATCAAATGTTTTGTAATCAGAAATTACAAATTTTAATCCAAGACCAAGTTTAGGCGAAGGCAAAAGCAGATCCATTAGAGTGGTTTCGTCACCAAAATTTCCAAATATCAACGAACCAAAAGCGGGCGAATAATCATATTGTATACCAACCAACATTTTTTTTCCCATATAACCTGGTACTTGGGCATCTATCTTTTCAATCAAAAAAAACAGACAAACAAAAATCAATATATATCTCATTTATTTTTAATCTTAAGGAAAATATTATAAAGCTCTGATTTTAATAAATCAGGATTTGAATCTGTATTAAAAGTTTGCTCTCTGATATAAACTATTTTACCATTGCTCACATCGAACAACGCAAACCCGAGGTATGATTCTTTATCTGGCTTTACAGCATCATATATAGTAAATGGAATAAGCGGTGGGTAAAAAAAAGAGACTAAAAACTCGAATGCAACACCTCCCCAATCCTTTTTTAAGATGAACCCAGCGTTATAAATAACACCAACATATTTTGTTTGATACTTTTCTGTTAATTTTTTTATGTCACCGTAATCAACTCCATATAACTCATCCAAATCCGAGTAACGTCTGCGCTCATCAAGATACTTAATAATTATATTCCTATCTGCAAATATGATAGAATCGCTTTCTTTAGTAGCTTCAGGCAGCATTAACAATACGTCTAAATTATTCTTCTGTGCACAAATATTTATTGAATTCATTAACAATTGAGTCCTTTTTTCCATGGCCCTATATAAAATAGGTTCTGATTTACGTTCGTCAACTGATATCTGTGTCAAATCAGCTATAATAATTTTGTTGATATCAAGTTCCTTTTTAGGCTTTTGAGTAACTCTTTGTATTTTTTTAGGGCTTATTTCCTCCTCATTTTCTTCGGTTATAGCAATAAGTGGTAAAGATTCATACACATCTAAAAAGTGTTTCTGAGTGATAAAATCTGGCATAGAATATTTTGCATAACTACCCCTATTTACAACTCTAATTTTGTTACTCTTTCTACCCTTATTATTTTTCTTTTTCTCTTCAATTTCCTCTTGCTGGGTAATAACATAAAATGATTGTATTAACGAATCATTATATTCTTTAATAGGAAAGAAATATGAGACATCTTCTGCAAACTCACTTTTAAAATGCTGGGTAATTTTTTTAGTAAAAGCAAATATTTCTTCGTTATCGGGAAACTTAGTATGATATTCCCAACTCTTACGTAAACACCAAACATTTAACTCTTCTGTTTTCATATTCGATAGCATGTAATGAATTCGGGCAGTTTCTCCAGCTGCCTTGTATTTACTCAATACAACATCTCTTTTACTAGAATTATTAAAGTTAATTTGAAGGAAATAAAGGCTTTTTACAAGCACTTCATAAAAGTATTCATTATCTGGATCTTGTGTCATCAATAAATAGCAGTTATATATAGATTTTACATAATCCTTATCCAACATATATAGTCGAGACAACTCATACCTGCATTCATTTCTACGCTTATAAAACTCCTCCTCTGACACTAAAAATGATTTTCCTATTTGAGACTGATCACCTATTTTTAGGGTAATACTTTGCTTTCGTTTTGGAATTGCTGGATGTGTGCGCAAAGAGTCAATCTCGTTTGTATCAATTGCTATTGCTTTAACATCACCATTTATAAAATATTTTTCAGGAATTTTAAGATATGTACCGTTTAAAAAATCTTTTTGTAATCGGAGTGAATCAAATGGATACTCAGACATGGATAAAACATCTAAAAGTCCGAGTGCTTCATTTAATTTATACCCCGACTCTTTAAAAATATTAAAGCCTATCTCATCCGCATCTTGCTCTTGTATTCTAGAAAATCTGGTAAAATTCAACTCTTCACGTAAGCTGCTTTCTTCAAACGATTTTCTTTCTTTTCTCGATAAAGTTTTTTGATGCGTATAAGCTTTAAAAGAATGCTCTTGTTTGTAATGTGCAATTTCATGAGACATCACAAAGGCAAGTTGTGCTTCACTTTTTAATTGTGCAAACAAACCTATATTTAGAAAAATAATTCCATTACTGAAAGCAAAAGCGTTTACTTGAGGTGATTCAAAAACATAAAACCTAATCTTTTTACGTAATTCAACGTCATTAGCTAGCAGCTTATCAGCAACTCTATCAATATAATTATTTAGTGGAGTACCATAAATAACGTAACCACTTACAAGTTGGTTATAAATGGCATAATTATTACCTAAACTAAAATTTGTAAATAACTTTTTGTTTTTGCCTGCACTTTTATTTACATCATTACTTAGTAGTACTGTTTTAATTTTATTAGGTAAGAAATCTTCAGGAATAGGACCTGAACATCTGATAATGTTATGCCGATTATTTTGAGCATGAATTGTCAAAGAAAAAAACACCGCCAACAATGGCAGTGTTCTTAGAAATGTGTTTTTCGTCATCTTAATAAGTAAGTGTTTCTTATTCTTCTTCACCAACCTCAATACGTTTTAAATAATAAATAGAGCGTTTCTTGTCTTTACCTTTTAATTCTTTATTCTTAATTTCTTGCAAGCCAGATGCTAAATAAAAATTATCAAACCAATAATCAACCTCAGCAGCTGCACCATCAACACCTTTACGCTTAATTTTGTCACCTTTCTTTGATCCGCCTATGCTGTATTTTTTACCTTGAACAATTTTATCCCCATCAACAGTAGTTGTTAGTACTGAAGAACCATTGCTGTAGACCAACTCTATAGAACCATCTGATTGGAGTATAGCCCTAACCCTATCATAAATTCTAAATGATTTATTTCTTTGGTATGGAATTGCGTTACTCCATAACAAATTGCCTTTTAAATCAAAAGATAATACTAGAATATCAGAAAAGGCCCAACCATCAAAAACTTGTCGTGTGTGAGTAGTTGTGCGTCCGTTCGCATCGGTTGTTGTATAAGTTTCAGTTCTATAGGTTGCATAGTATACCTCACCGACTAAAATAACCTCTTCATTGTATTGTAAGGGATCAATAAAATGAATTCTCAAATTTAGCGATACATCTTTACCCTTTTTTGCACCCTTTTTTATAGCGCGTTGTTCTGTTCTACTCAATGGTGGTTTAAAGTTTTTTATTTGAGTGTAGGTAATCATCTGTAATTTTTCTATGCCAGATTTACCTATTATTCCAAATGATATTCCTTGTGTTGAAATTCCTGCATCTGCAGAACCTCCAAATGTGAATGTTTTTGGAACCTGTCCGTATTGTCCAAAGAATATTTTTTTATCCTCAACACTCGCAATTCTAACATCACTAAGGACTTTGTTTGCTGGTAATTTAAGTAAAGTTTCTTTTCCTACTTTTCCGGTTGCATCTACATTACGAATCCACATGCTTGAGAGCTTTTTATGTGTTGCACCCATTAATAAGGTTGCATCATTTGTACTATCATCAATGGAAAAACTTTGGATAACGGTATTCCCTTTTCTTTTCTCATATCCAAGCTGTGCAATGCGCTGCTGCTTATTATCCATATTGTGCACAATAAACTCTGGCTTATACCTAATTTTAGTTAAACCCGTTATCATGGGAATAAAGCATGTAGCTGCGTTTAAACACAAAAAACCGTATAGTTTGGTTGGTGATGGTGCTTTTAAAATATTTAAATATGCAATATCATTAACAACTTCAATTTTGGTAAAATAGCCTCCACCCTTTGAAAGTTGCCCCTCGTAATTGGTAAATTTCTGAGTAGCAGGATCGAACTTAACTATGGTATAGTCTTTAATGTATACTGCGATTGCCGAAGGCTTCGCATTTTTTGCAATTACGAGGTATACTTTATTGTTATCTTCTACACTCGAAACAATTGCAGCATTTTTAGGCAGCGCATACGATTTTCTATAAATTTCATTTAACTCATTATCTAACCTAATAAATTCATATTCTTCAATTCCCTTCTTCGAGTCTTTTTTATTGTAATAAACTACTGCACCTTCATTGCCTAAGGTCAGTGTTTTAAATTCTCCTTCCGATTCTTTAGCATCGAACTCAGCAGTGATAATACCGTCATCAACAGACCTTGAGAATTGACTACTACTTTTTGATTTGTTCTTTTGAGCAGATACTTGTGTGATAGGAACTAAAAATAATAGCACCAATAGGTAACGATAATTCATTTTGATGGGTTAAGTTAAAGTATATTAATTTTTTGGCATGATACGATTTTTTATATTTATTTGAAATTAATATGTCATCGAAAAACGTTTTTTTAGTTTTTTTTAGTTTTTTTTTAGTTTTTAGTGCACAATTAAACCATATTCTAGCACAAACTAACATTGCCCAAAACTTAGATATACTGCATTTACAAAACAGCACTTCTAAATCGAAAAAAGTAGCCCCAAAAAATTTGATTTTACACTTTTACCAAAATCACATCTCTTCTCAGGATGGGAGTGGATGCCAGTTTTACCCAAGTTGCTCTCAATACGCGATAAATGTAATAAAAAATAAAGGTATTTTGTGGGGTATTATAATGATAACTGATCGACTTAATAGATGTAATCCGTATGAACAGCAGTTTTATTTGTACAGCGAAGAACACCTAAAACACATTGATTATGGTCGTTAAGTTTTTTAGGTACATCTTAATTTTACTCTATTTTAATCCAATAAATAATGTTCATGCACAAAACATTTTTAGTTTTAATGCATCTATAGAATATGGCTGGCACCTAATAAACAAGCAAAACTATAAAGAAGCATATAATGAACTAATACGCATAGAAAACACTTTTGGCAATAGCGATACACTCAGATACATGAATCTGGTTAATGATGCCAATCAATTAAATAAAGCTGCATTTTTTCAAAGAATGCAATCTTACTTAAGCAATAAGAACATGAAAGAGTACATCTTTTTGTATGGAATTAAAGTTTCATTTCTTAACAATAACATTGTTTTGACAGCTCAAATCAACGACTCTTCAAACCTAGCCATACACAATAAGGATTTAATTAAATGTTACATCAGCTTATATCAATTGGATACTATAAAAGCAAGATTATTAATAAATACTATTGTTACGCATAAACAATATTGCGAACCCCTGGATTCTTTATTATTAAAAGTAAAATCAATTAAATTAAAAAGTAAAAACAATGCATTAATATTATCAACTTTTGTTCCTGGATTGGGTAAATTGTATGCTAATCAACCAAAAAATGGACTTATAAGTTTCTTTAGCACTGGCTTATTTGCATTCCAATCATATCGGGGGTTTATACAAAAAGGAAGTTCGAGTATATATGGTTGGATTTACTTAACCGCATCTGCGGCATTTTACGCAGGTAATATTTATGGTGCACATACCGCTGTTACAAGATACAACAACGAAAAAATTAATTTAGTTAGGGATGAAATCAAGACAAGTTTTAATTGCGCTCTTTATTAACTTGGCTTTCCTCTTGCCTTACAATGGATATGGGCAATCTGTAGACTCATACCTCAGTGATTCTTTAACAATTAAAGACACTGCGTTAACCTTGGCTATTTGCAAGAGAGTAATATATTTTAGTGATGATGATTCTTTGTTATATTTAATGCATAATAAGGCTGCCCAGTTATTACTAGCAAAGAATAATTTTAGTGATGCTACATGGCATTTGAAACAGGCTGCACATATAAACCCAACCCCATACTCCTTATTAAAATCTGCGTGGTGTTTTTTATGGAACCATCAACCTGCTGAAGCTATTGCATCACTCGATACTGGATTATTTTTTGATGATTTTAACGCTGCTGAACAATATGAAGCAACCATGCTAATTGGTTTATCATACGAAAAACTAGGTTATACCAATCAAGCCATTAGCTACTACAACAAACTTTATCCTTTCATTGGCAAAACAGATTCTCTCAGTCTTTTACAACAAAACCAAACCCTTCTGAAATTGAAATACAAGAATGGTAATTTAGCAGCATGTATGAGTGCATTATTGCCTGGTTTAGGACAACTTTACACTGGCTACCCCAAAGAGTTTTTAAATTCTTTTATCCTTAATGGATCTTTAATAGCAGGCACTGTTTTAATAACACAAAGTTATACATGGATAGATGGTACACTTACTTTTGTTCCTTGGTTATTGAGATATTATATAGGTGGAATAAGGCGATCAAAAGAACTCGCTAAAGAGGCAAATTTAAGACAGAAAGAGAACCTTTATCGAAACCGAATTAATTTTTTTCGACAGATTAAATCTGTGAAGTAATTTTATATCAATATCATTCAATAAAAAGCCCGACTCAATGAGTCGGGCTTTTTTAGTCGGGGTGGCAGGATTCGAACCTACGACCTCCACATCCCAAATGTGGCGCGATACCGGGCTACGCTACACCCCGAAAACGTTTTGGCTTTGTTGTAACGCTACCTAAACGCGGTGCAAAAGTAACCTTTTGCAATGTTTTTCCAAATATTATGCTAACTTAATTTGGATAAGCTTGCGGAGAGAGAGGGATTCGAACCCTCGATACAGATGTAATCCGTATGTCGGTTTAGCAAACCGGTGGTTTCAGCCACTCACCCATCTCTCCGGGCTTCCTAAAATTTTTAGGAGTGGCAAAAGTATGAATCTACCCCATAACTACCAAACATTTTCTCAAAAATTATCATTTATTATTCTACCCTCATTTTAAACCAATTTTGTGCTAAATATATTGTTTTGATTATTTGGTGTTTATAAAATGAATACAACCTTACGCTTGTTTTATTTAATCTATTATGCAAAGTTGGTACGAGAAATGCCTTGAATTAAAAAGCAAAACAACTTTTTATCTGGTAACAAGAAGTACCAAGGTGTTTTCGTTACACATTAAACTACACAATTATGGCTAAGGAAAATCCGGTTAATTATAAGTTTAGAGATCTGAAAATATTCGGCTCTACAGAATGGCTTGCCAATAATGAAAAAAAATACCGCCAAGTGTATGACGAAGCTGAATGCACTTTTATTTACTGTGAACTTTCATTTTTTAACAAGCTTTTTGACGAGAAAGATTGGGAAGTACGCATGAATTTAAAGTGTGTGCATCATAAAGACAATATTGAAATTTGTAACCTTACTGCTGATAGAACTATTCGCAAAGACGAAAACATTGTGTATGTGCGCGAAGGTTGGGGCGTTAAAACGCCTGGAGTATACTGGAAAAAAGGTATTTACCGCTGGGAAGCGTGGATTGACAATGTACTTATTGCAGAAACACGTTTTTATATTGAAGACCAAGGCATTGTTACAGATACAGTAAACCCTTATTTTACACTGAAAGAAATAAAACTTTACGAAGGGCCCGATAGCAACGTAGTAAGAAAAGACCGTAAATATTTGCGCGCATTTAGCGAAACAGAAACGCGTTATGTATGGGTTGAACTTGCTTGCGAAAACTTGGTTAAAACGAATGAGGCTTGGCAGTGCGAAATGTTTTTTAACTTTAAAACCCATAGCGGACAGTTAAAAGGACGTATTGAGAAGTTATTAGAAGTTGGTGGAAAAGAACACGAGTTTGAATGCAGTATTGGTTGGGGAAGTGATTTAAAAGGTACTTGGGGAAATGATGTGTACTCGGTTGACGTGGTGTTCATGGACCAAATTATTGCAAGTATTCCTTTTGAAGTAGGTGCAGAATTTATATTTGATGAAACCCCTGTTGTTTCTACAATTCAACCCAAGTACAAATTAAAACCTGTTACCGAAAAAGCTACAATACCCAACGATAATAAGGTAGAAAGTGTATTACACGAACTAGATGCCTTGATTGGTTTAGATAGCATTAAAAAGAAGGTTAAAGAATACACCACTTACCTCAACTTTATAAAAATACGTAGAGAAAAAGGATTTGAGGATAATGATAAAATTAATCTGCACGCTGTTTTCACAGGTAATCCTGGAACTGGAAAAACTACCGTGGCTAAAATGCTCGGTAAAATTTACCAAGAACTCGGCCTACTAACAAAAGGGCACGTTGTAGAAGTTGATCGAAGTGATTTGGTGGCTGAATACATTGGTCAAACAGCGCCTAAAACCAAAGAAATTATAAAAAAAGCGAAAGGTGGTATTTTGTTTATTGATGAGGCATATGCACTTGCCCGTAAAAATGATGACTCGAAAGATTTTGGTAAAGAATCGATTGAAATATTACTAAAAGAAATGAGTGATGGTGATGGTGATCTGGCCATTATTGTTGCCGGATATCCTGATGAGATGAATAGTTTTATGGAATCGAATCCAGGACTAAAATCTCGTTTTAGCATGTACTACGATTTCCCTGATTATACCCCTCAGGAACTGATGAAAATTACCGATTACACCTCACAAAAAAGAGCAGTAGTTTTAAATGCAGAGGCCAGAGATTTTATGTACAAAAAATTGGTTGATGCATATCGCGACAGGGACAAGACTTTTGGTAACGCACGTTATGTAAACAAACTGATTGATGATGCAAAAATGAATATGGGTTTACGCATCATGTTAAACGAGAATCCGGCATCGTTAACCAAAGAAGACTTGTCAACTATACATGCTGAAGATATAGGTAAAATATTTGCACCTAAAACCAGAAGTATTGCAGATATTCCGGTTGATGAAGAATTGCTTCGTTCGGCATTGGCCACTTTGCACAGCATGATTGGATTGGGTGCCGTAAAAACTGAAATTGATGAGTTGGTGAAATTGGTTCGTTTCTACAAAGAAATTGGAAAAGATATTCGTCAGAGTTTTTCTTTACATGCCGTATTTACTGGCAATCCGGGTACAGGTAAAACAACTGTTGCTCGTTTGCTGGCTCAAATTTATAAAGCCTTAGGCATATTAGAACGCGGTAATTTAGTGGAGTGCGATAGGCAAGCTTTAGTTGGTGGGTACGTGGGTCAAACCGCACTTAAAACCAACGAGGTAATTAACAAAGCCATGGGCGGTGTTTTGTTTGTTGATGAAGCCTATGCTTTAAGTGAAGGTGGTGAAAACGATTTTGGTAAAGAAGCCATTGAAGCCATACTTAAACGTATGGAAGATGAACGGGGTGAGTTTGTGGTAATTGTTGCTGGTTATACTGATAACATGAAACGTTTCTTAGAATCAAACCCTGGACTAAGTTCTCGCTTTGATAGGACCTTGTTTTTTGATGATTATAATGCTGAACAGCTTTATGATATTGCCATTCGTATGTTAAGCAGTAACAGCATTAAACCTGATGAAAAGGCCCGCGAACATTTAAAAGCTTATTTGGAGTTTCAATACAAAACACGTAACCAATATTTTGGCAATGCACGTAGCGTAAGAAAACTAATTGAAGAAGCCATCAAAAATCAACACCTACGTTTAGCTAAAGTAGAAACCGAACAAAGAACCATAAACATGATTCAGGAGTTAACTTATGAAGATGTTGAGGAGTTTAAAATAGATTACAAAGCTGCAAATGATAAGCGTACCATTGGTTTTAACTCTAGTAAAAGCTAAGTTTTAAAAAGGCATATCAAATAAAAAAGCGATGATTATTTGTCATCGCTTTTTGTTTATTGTGTTTCTAGTGTACTTAATATCTCGTTCAATTTAGCAACAAACTGTTTTTTCATTACAGGTTTTTCAATAATATAATCAAAGGATTCCTTAAAATTTTCGCGGCCTAAATAGCTTATTAAATGGGCGGTGAAGGCTATTACAGGAATGTGTTCATATTTGGGTACAGCCTTTATGTATTTGGCTAACCAAATTCCGTCCTCGGCACCCTCTAAATTTATATCTGTAACAATTAAGTCAAATGGTGATTGATTCAATGCATCAATTGCTTGCTTGGCATTATTAACCACTTTGTGTTCAAAATCATTAGCTAGGTATATCTCTAACAATTGTCTATTTATAGGGTCATCATCTATTGCTAATATTCTTCTCAAAACGTTTAATGTTTTACACCACAAATGTAGTACATTTTATTAAACAGCAAACTATTTTATTATACCACCTAAACCCATAATGTTTTGGTGTTGCAAAATTCGAATAAGCCTAACTCTCCTAACTCCCTACCATAACCCGATTTTTTTACCCCACCGAAAGGATACGAAGGCTGAGACTTAACCATTTCGTTAATAAATACCTGCCCACTTTCTATTTGATTGGCTATAGCTATGGCACGTTCAACATTTTTGCTCCACACGCTAGCGCCCAAACCATACTCGGTAGCATTAGCTAAATCAACAGCAGCCTCCTCATCTTTTACCACATAAGCACTTACCACAGGGCCAAACAACTCTTGGTAATAGGCATCGCAATTTGGGTTGATGTGGGTTAAAATAGTAGGCGGATAAAAATATCCATTATCAGGGAAGTTGGTTTGTTGGTAATGTATAACTGCTCCGTTATTTACAGATTGTGTAACCTGAGCAACTAACTTATCACGTAAATCTTTGCGTGCTAAAGGACCAATATGAATTCCATCCAACAATGGATTACCACAAGCCAAAGCTGCCACCCTATCTGCTAGTTTGGCTACAAACTCATCGGCAATTTTTTCGTGTAAAATAAAACGTTTTGCTGCTATACAGCTTTGTCCGTTGTTTTGAAAACGCGCTGTAATAGCTTGCTTTAATGTTTCTTCTAAATCGGCATCTTCCATTACAATAAATGGATCACTGCCGCCTAATTCTAACACTGATTTTTTGATGTATTTAGCGGCAGTACTTGCAACGGCACTTCCTGCTTTATCGCTTCCGGTTAGTGTTGCCGCTTTAATTCTTGGGTCGGCCAAACAATTCGCTACTTGTTGCTCTGTTGCAAACACCACCTGAATTAAACCATTTGGTAAACCACACTCATTAATAATTTGTTGAATGGCTAAACTGCATTGTGGCACATTTGGTGCCGGTTTTACCAAAACAGCATTACCAGCAATTACAATAGGAACAGCACTTCGCAATATTTGCCAATATGGAAAATTCCATGGAAAAATACCCATTACCACTCCCAAGGGCTCGTATAGTTGATGAACTGTTTTACCTGTTTCGGCAACACTTATCTTGGGTTGAAGTAAGGTAGGTGCGTTCACTGCATAATACTCGCAGCCCCTTGCACATTTTAGCACTTCAAGTTTTGCTTCGGCCAAAGGTTTACCCATTTCTAATGTGGCCAACAAAGCCAATTCTTCGTGTTTTTCTTTAATTAAAGCAGCTAACTTGTTAAAGAATTTTACACGTTCTGATACGTTTACGTTACGCCACTGCTTTTGCGCATCATCAGCCTTTGATAAGGCCAAACCTAAAGCTTCATCACTTATAAAATCATACTGCACAAGTTTTTCTTCCGTAAACGGATTAATCGATTCAAATTTCATGTTGTTGTACTCCAATTGCAGGAGCAGTTATTTATTGCCCCATCAAACTTATTATCGCTTGGGTGGTGCATGTTTGTTGTTCGCCTGTAATTAAATTCTTAACAGTAAACACCTGTTCTTGCATTTCTGTTTCACCGGCAATGGCTGCAAATGGTATTTGTAATGCATTTGCATAATCTAATTGTTTGCCTAATTTCTTGTTATCGGGAAATACTTCGGCTGCAATTCCTGCATCACGTAATGCTTTTAAAGCAGGTAAACAGTATAATTGTGTGGCTTCATCAAAGTGGCAAAATATAACTTGGGTTGATGT
>JBFYQC010000199.1:0-18733 GCA_041302975.1 Bacteroidota bacterium | reverse complement strand
GCAGACCATACAACCAAATCACCACATTAACTGATCGCTTAAACTACTGCTCCTCTCCTATTAATAATATGGGATGGCACATGACAGTTGAAAAACTAATTGGCGTTGAAATTCCAAAACGAGCACAATACATGCGCGTTATCATTATGGAGTTGGCCCGTATTTCCGACCACTTAGTTTGTAATGCTGTAGTTGGCGTTGACTCTGGAGCACTTACAGGATTTACATACTTATTTCAATGGCGTGAGAAAATATACGACATTTTTGAACAAATATGTGGTGCCCGTTTAACAACAAATATCGGTCGTATTGGTGGTTTAGAGCGTGATTTTAGCGATGAAGTTTATAAAAAACTAAAGGAATTTTTACACGATTTCCCTAAAGCATTTACCGAGTTTTCGAATATGCTTGAACGTAACAGAATTTTTGTTGATCGTATAGCAGGCACAGGTCCAATATCTGCAGAAAGAGCTTTGAATTATGGATTCACTGGACCAAATCTTCGTGCAACAGGTGTTGATTATGATGTGCGTGTAATGACACCATACAGTTCATATCAAGACTTTGAATTTGCAATTCCTGTGGGCGAAAAAGGTGATACTTATGACCGCTTCATGGTTCGCCAAAACGAAATTTGGGAGAGTCTAAAAATTATTCGTCAAGCTTTGGATAACATGCCGCAAGGTAAGTGGTATGCCGATGTTCCTGAATTTTATTTACCTCCAAAAGAAGATGTTTACACCAAAATGGAAGCTTTAATTTATCATTTTAAAGTGGTGATGGGTGAAACAGATGTCCCTAAAGGCGAAATATACCATTGTGTTGAAGGTGGAAATGGCGAATTAGGCTTCTACCTTATTAGTGACGGAGGTAGAGCTCCCTTCCGTTTGCATTTCCGCAGACCATCATTTATCTACTATCAGGCATACCCTGAAATGATTAAAGGAGGCATGTTAAGTGATGCCATTTTAACCATGAGTAGTTTAAATGTTATTGCGGGCGAATTAGACGCTTAATAAATATTGTTAAAATAGAGATGTAAGATTTGAGGGAAAGTTGTTAAGCCCTTAAACATAGAACTAAATACAATGAGTGAATTAAAAGAAGTTCGTTTCAGTGCCGAGTCAGAGGCTTTAATACAAAATCTGATTAAGCGTTATCCGGAAGGTAAGCATAAGTCGGCTCTTATTCCGGCATTGCATATTGCCCAAGCCGAATTTGAAGGTTGGTTAAGTGTGCCTGTGATGGATAAAGTAGCCGAAATATTAAACATCAAACCAATTGAGGTATACGAGGTGGCTAGTTTTTATTCTATGTTTAACCTTAACCCTGTTGGAAAATGTTTGATTGAAGTTTGCAGAACCAGCAGTTGTTGGTTACGCGGAGCAAATGATGTGGTTGCACATATCGAAAAACGACTTGGTATTAAAGACGGGGAAACCACTACTGATGGTAAATTCACGCTAAAAACAGTAGAGTGTTTAGGAAGTTGTGGTACTGCTCCTATGTTACAAATTGGAGAGCATTTCCACGAAAACCTTACCCTAGAAAAAGTTGATGAGTTAATTAACAAGTATAAAACTGAAACCAAACACAGTACATACTTGGATGGTACAACTTTTAGAAAAAACTAAGCAACATGGCACGCAAGATATTACTTGAACATATAGATGTACCGGGCATCAATACTTACGATGTGTACCGCAGCAAAGGTGGTTATGCTTCTGTAGAAAAAGCCCTTAAAACCATGAAACCTGAAGATGTGGTAGAAGAGGTTAAAAAATCAGGATTACGTGGACGTGGTGGAGCTGGTTTTCCTACCGGTATGAAATGGAGTTTCTTAGCTAAACCGGAAGGTGTGCCGCGTTACTTGGTTTGTAATGCCGATGAGAGTGAGCCGGGAACTTTTAAAGACCGTTACCTCATGGAACATATTCCTCACTTATTGGTAGAGGGGATGATTACATCTAGCTATGCTTTAGGAGCAAACTCATCATACATATACATACGTGGTGAGTATTTTTATTTGGTGCGTGTATTAGAAAAAGCCATTGCCGAAGCTTACGCAAACGGCTGGTTAGGTAAAAATATTTTAGGTACCGATTACAGTTTAGACTTATACGTTCACCCGGGTGCAGGTGCATACATATGTGGTGAAGAAACTGCGTTGCTTGAATCATTAGAAGGTAAACGTGGTAACCCGCGTATCAAACCACCATTTCCGGCAATTGCAGGTTTATATGGTTGCCCAACTGTGGTAAACAATGTTGAAACCATTGCTGCTGTTGGCCCAATAGTAAACATGACCGGTGATGAATATGCTAAAGTAGGTATTGGTCGTAGTACAGGTACTAAATTAATTTCAGCATCGGGTCACATTAAAAAGCCAGGTGTATACGAAATTGAAATGGGTATAACCGTGGAAGATTTCATCTATAGCGATGAATATTGCGGTGGTATTTTGAATGATAAAAAATTAAAGGCTGTGGTAGCAGGTGGTTCATCGGTGCCAATACTACCTGCCGATTTAATCATAACTACGGCTAATAGCGAAAAACGCTTAATGAGTTATGAAAGCCTTGCTGATGGAGGTTTTGCAACTGGTACCATGTTAGGCTCAGGTGGTTTTATTGTTATGGATGAAAGTACCAGCATTGTACAAAACCTACACACATTTGCGCGTTTTTACCATCATGAGAGTTGCGGCCAATGTAGCCCTTGCCGCGAAGGAACAGGCTGGATGGAGAAAATTATTCATAAAATTTTGGATGGACATGGTACATTGGAGGACATTGATTTGTTATGGGATATTCAACGTAAAATTGAAGGTAATACCATTTGCCCATTAGGCGATGCAGCTGCATGGCCTGTAGCAAGTGCTATTCGTCATTTCCGCGCGGAGTTTGAAGATTTTGTGAAAAATCCTTCAGCACAACGTGAAGTAAAATATTATTTCCATTGCAATAACATTGATTCTGCTGCTGCATACAGTAGTTTATAATTTAGATAGATGATACTCTGATTAACATCAGACTACAGTTCTTACAGAAGAAAAATATATTATGGCTAAAGTAACCATAGACGGAATACAAATTGAAGTGCCGGATGGCACAACCATTTTGAACGCAGCGCGTATGATTGGACCAGATGTGGCCCCTCCTACCATGTGCTATTACAGCAAACTTAAAACCAGTGGTGGTTATTGCCGCACGTGTTTGGTTGAGGTAACGGCAGGTAGCGAAAAAGATCCGCGTCCTATGCCAAAGTTAGTAGCAAGTTGCCGCACCACTGTAATGGATGGTATGGTAGTGGCTAACAATACTTCGGCTAAAGTAAAAGATGCCCGTGCAGGTGTGGTTGAGTTCTTGTTGTTAAATCACCCTTTGGATTGCCCGGTTTGCGACCAAGCAGGCGAATGTCATTTACAAGATTTAAGCTACGACCACGGTAACTATAAAACACGTACCGATTTTGAACGCAGAACGTTCGAAAAAATTGATATAGGCGATAAAATTCAATTGCACATGACCCGCTGTATACTTTGCTACCGCTGCGTAAAAACAGCTGAGCAAATTACTGATGGTCGTGTACATGGTGTATTAAATCGTGGTGATCATGCCGAAATATCAACTTATGTTGAGCAAGCCATTGATAACGATTTTTCAGGAAACGTAATTGACGTTTGCCCTGTAGGTGCTTTAACCGATAAAACATTCCGCTTTAAAAGCCGTGTTTGGTTTACCAAGCCTGTTGATGCACACCGCAATTGCGAAAACGAAAAATGCAGTGGCAAAGTGGTGTTGTGGTACCAAGGTGAAGAAGTTTTACGCGTAACAGGCCGCAAAGACCAATGGGGCGAAGTGGAAGAGTTTATCTGTAACACTTGTCGTTTTGATAAAAAGAAAACAAATGACTGGACCATTGAAGGACCAAGAAAAGTTAACCGTCATTCGGTGATATCGGCAAACCATTACATGAACATGGTTAAACCAAAAGAACTTAAGTTGAACGAAATAAAACAAATTACCGAATAATGGATTGGGCATTACTGTTAGATAAAACAATTCTCATCGTAATAATTTTTGCGGTGAGTTTAGGCATTGCTGCCTACTCAACCTATGGTGAACGTAAAATTGCAGCTTTCTTGCAAGACCGCGTTGGACCAGATCGTGCAGGACCATTTGGTTTGTTACAACCTATTGCTGACGGGGTGAAAATGTTTACCAAAGAAGAAATTATTCCAAACGCTTCTGATAAATTTTTATTCATTATTGGTCCTTGTATTTTTATGATGACGGCCTTAATGACCAGTGCTATTATACCTTGGGGTAAGTCGTTTAACTTTGGTGGGCATGAGTTTGGTTTACAAGTTGCCGATTTAAATGTTGGTTTATTGTACCTATTCGCAGTGGTATCAATTGGTGGTTATGGCATTATGATAGGTGGATGGGCATCAAACAATAAATTTGCGCTGTTGGGTGCTTTACGTGCCGCATCACAAATGATTAGCTATGAAGTGGCCATGGGTATGAGTATTGTTGCTTTATTACTAATAAACAACTCACTAAGTTTACGCGAAATTGTAGACGGTCAAGCGGGTGATGGTAACGTATGGAATGTGGTTCGCCAACCTGTTGGATTCTTAATATTTTTAATTTGTGCTTTTGCTGAATGTAACCGTGCACCATTCGATTTACCTGAATCGGAAAGTGAATTGGTTGGTGGTTACCACACCGAATTTAGCTCCATGAAATTAGGTTTATTCTTGTTTGCCGAATACATCAACATGTTTGTTTCATCGGCTATTATAGCAAGTTTATATTTTGGTGGATATCACTTCCCTGGTATTGATAGTTTAGACTTACCACAAAATATTGCGGCTATTGTGAGTATAGCTGTGTTATTTGCAAAAATATTGTTCTTCATTTTCTTCTTCATGTGGGTACGTTGGACGTTACCTCGTTTCCGTTATGACCAGTTAATGAATTTAGGATGGAAAGTGTTAATTCCATTATCAATTGTAAACGTATTAGTAACAGGAGCATGGATTACTTTCTTCAAATAATTAAGTAAATAAAACCCGAAAACAGAATCAATCATGCAATTAACCAATAGATCAAAAGTAGTTGTTAAACACGACCTAAATTGGGTTGAGAAGCTTTATTTACCGGCTATTTTTAATGGATTAGCAATAACAATAAAACACTTATTTAAAAAACCGGTCACTGTTAAGTATCCTGAACAAAAACGTGAAATAGCATCCGTTTACCGTGGGCAACATGTTTTAAAACGTGATGATAAAGGTCGTGAGAATTGCACTGCTTGTGGTTTATGTGCTGTTGCATGCCCTGCAGAAGCCATTAGCATTGAAGCTGCCGAGCGCAAAAAAGGAGAAGAACATTTGTACCGCGAAGAAAAATATGCCGCAAAATATGAAATCAACATGTTGCGTTGCATTTATTGCGGATTATGCGAAGAAGCTTGTCCTAAAGATGCAATTTACTTGAGCGATAGAATAGTACCTACTGCCTTTACCCGCGGCAATTTTGTGTACGGTAAAGATGTGTTGGTTGAAGGAATTGATGCATCAGGACGTGTTGACGTGAGCAAGCGTAAAAAGAAATACGAAATGGAAGGTTCGCCTAAACAACCTTTATTAAACAAATAATCATTACGAGTTAACTACAAATCATGAGCTTATACTTATTTCTAACTTTAGCCATCTTAACCATAATAAGCGCTTTAGCTGTTGTATTTTCTAAAAACCCGATGTACAGTGTATTGTGGCTAATTGTTTGCTTTTTTACTGTAGCCGGTCATTACGTATTGTTAAATGCTCAGTTCTTGGCTATCGTTCATTTAATAGTTTATGCAGGAGCCATTATGGTATTGTTCCTGTTTGTGGTAATGTTGTTAAACTTAAATGCCGAAACGGAGCCACATAAATCAAACCTAACCAAAATAGCTTCGGCCATATCAGCAGGTTTATTTTTTGTTGTGTTGATAGCCTCAATGCGTGCTACCGAATTAGGCGAATTTAGCTTACCTAACAAATCTAATATTGGGTTTGTAGAGCAGGTTGGCAAAAAACTATTTACCGATTTCTTATTGCCTTTCGAAATATCCTCAGTGCTGTTTCTATCAGCCATGATTGGTAGTGTGTTATTGGCTAAAAAAGAAAAAAAATAACCCTTTAAAGAAACTTAGAAAATGGAAAATACATTACAGGCTGTTCCTCAAAATTGGTACTTGGTGTTAAGCACTTTTTTATTCTGCATTGGAGTTATGGGCGTGCTATTTCGCAGAAACGCCATTATTATTTTAATGTGTATCGAGTTGATGTTAAACTCGGTTAACTTATTATTGGTATCATTCTCTGCATACAGTGGCAATAGCGATGGACAAGTATTCGTATTTTTTATCATGGTGGTTGCCGCAGCTGAAGTAGCAGTTGGTTTAGCCTTATTGATGAGCATATACCGAAATGTTGCTAGCACTGATATTAATGTGTTAAATAAATTAAAGTGGTAACCCTAAATTAGAAAAGTAACTTACATGAACGACAACATGATACAAGACACCTTATTGGTAACACCGGCATTATTGGTTCCGCTGTTACCTCTAATCGGTTTCCTAATTAACGGATTGTTTGGAAAATTCCTTCCAAAAACGTTTACTGGCTGGATAGCAGCCTTGGCCATTTTAGGCTCATTTATTTGCTCTGTTACGCTCTTTAACGGAGTAAACGCAAACTCTTCTATCAGCATCGATTTATTTGATTGGATTGCATTCAATAACATCAATATCAGTTTCGGCTTTTTAATTGACTCCTTAACCATTACCATGCTTTTGGTAGTAACAGGTATCGGTTTCTTAATTCACCTATACAGCATAGGCTACATGCACGATGATGAAGGCTTTACTCGTTTCTTTACCTACCTTAACTTGTTTATCTTCTTTATGTTGTTATTGGTTATGGGCAACAACTATTTGGTAATGTTTATTGGTTGGGAAGGTGTAGGATTATGCTCATACTTATTAATTGGATTCTGGTTTAAAAATACAGCCTATAACAATGCCGCTAAAAAAGCTTTTGTAATGAATCGTATTGGTGACTTAGGCTTTTTGTTAGGCATATTTTTTATGTTGTTTTACTTTGGTAGTATTGAGTATTCAGCAGTAGCCACTCAGGCACAAACATTAACGCCCAATAGTACATTGTTAATTACCATTACCATGTTATTGTTTGTAGGCGCAATGGGCAAATCAGCGCAATTGCCATTATACACTTGGTTACCAGATGCAATGGCCGGACCAACTCCTGTTTCAGCATTAATCCATGCTGCAACCATGGTAACGGCAGGTATTTTTATGATTGTTCGTAGCAATATTTTATTCTCTTTAGCTCCTGCTACATTAACTTTCATTTTAATTATTGGTGTTGCAACATCAGTATTTGCTGCAGTAATTGGTTTATTACAAAACGATATTAAAAAGGTACTTGCCTACTCTACTGTTTCTCAGTTAGGGTTAATGTTTGCTGCCTTAGGTTTAGGTGCGTTTAGCAGCGGCATGTTCCATGTAGTTACCCACGCATTTTTTAAAGCATTGTTGTTCTTAGGAGCGGGTAGTGTTATTCATGCCTTGCATGGCGAACAAGACATCCGTAAAATGGGCGGTTTAGGTAAATATATTAAAGTAACTTACATCACTTTCTTGTTGGCATCATTAGCTATTTCAGGATTTCCATTCTTATCAGGTTTCTTCTCTAAGGACGAAATTTTAGCTCATGCATTTGAGCAAAACAAAACTGTTTGGGTAATTCTATCCATCAGTTCGTTTATCACTGCATTTTACATGTTTAGGTTGGTATTTTTAACGTTCTTCGGCAACTTTAGAGGTACTGATGATACCAAAAAGCACATTCATGAGTCACCAATAACAATGACTTTACCGTTAATTATACTTTGTATATTAGCAGTAGTTGGTGGTTTATTAGGCTTACCTGAAGTTTTCCATGTTCAACATGCATTTAGCACTTACTTATCATCAGTAACTGAAGGTTCAGTGCAATATTTGACTCACCACGAAAAAGTATCTCACAGTACTGAAATTGCATTGATGAGTTTTGCTGGTATTGGTGCCATTGTTGTCATCATTTTTGCATACAGCAAGTATGTAAAGAAAAATGAATTACCTGCAGAAGACAGTGCATTAACCGGATTAAATAAAGTAATCAGTAATAAATTTTACGTGGATGAAATTTATGAAACAGTATTTGTTAAACCAATTACCGTGCTAAGCGATTTGTTTTTGGTGCTGGTTGATAAATTAATAATTGATTTGGCTGTGAATGCAACAGCCTGGATAGTGGCCACAACAGGTAAAACCATGCGATTAATGCAAACTGGTAACACCGGATTTTATGTGTTTGCTATGGTTATTGGCATGATGGTATTATTGATAATTCGCTTGTTTATATAAATGATGACCTTACTACTTTTATTACTACCGTTAGTTGCTGCTCTAGCCGTATTGCTTAGTGGCAATAAAATGGCATCGCGTGTAGCTTTGTTATTTACTGTTGCCGAGTTTGGTTTAACTGTGTATGCTTACACCATTTTTAAACAACAAGGTCCTGAAGCATTCGTGTTTTTTCACGATTGGATCAGCAGTCCTAAAATTAGTATTAACTTAGGTGTTGATGGATTAAGTTTTGTAATGATTGGTTTAACCAACTTCTTACTTCCCTTAATCGTGCTAAGCGGCTTTAACCGTGAATACTCAAACGCTAAAGCTTACTTTTCATTGATTTTGTTGATGCAGTTTGCTTTAATAGGCGTATTTATGGCTTATGATGGTTTATTGTATTACATATTCTGGGAGTTAGCGTTATTACCAATTTACTTTATTGCATTAGGTTGGGGAGGGAAAAATCGTGTACCGGTTACATTAAAGTTTTTTATATACACCTTAGCCGGTAGTTTATTGATGTTGTTTGGATTTATCATGTTGTATTACTACAATCCAAATGCAAGTTTTAACATTACCGATTTATACAACAATCCAATTTGCAGTTGTAACCAAGGCTGGTTGTTTTGGATGTTCTTTTTAGCATTTGCAATTAAAATTCCAATCGTACCATTTCATACTTGGCAAGCTGATACATATAGCGAAGCACCAACACAAGGCACCATGTTATTAAGTGGTATCATGCTAAAAATGGGTACTTACAGTTTAATACGTTGGTTGCTGCCAATACTACCTGCAGGTGTTGCCGAGTGGGGACCATTAGCCATCACCTTAAGTGTTATTGGTATTGTATACGCATCAATTATTGCCATCATGCAAAGTGATCTTAAAAAGTTATTTGCTTATTCATCGGTAGCCCACGTTGGTTTGATAGCAGCAGGTATTTTTGCGTTAAACATAGAAGGTTTACAAGGTAGTGTAGTGCAAATGATTGCCCATGGTGTAAACGTGGTTGGTTTGTTCTTCTGTGCTGATATTATTATAAACAGAACAAAAACAGCCAATATCAGTAGCTTAGGCGGTATACGTAATGTAGCTCCTCGTTTCAATACCTTATTTATGATTGTGGTAATTGCTAGTGTGGCCTTACCATTAACCAACGGTTTTATTGGTGAATTTTTATTGGTGTATGGTGTGTTTAAGTACAATACTTGGTTAGCAGTATTTGCAGGATTAACAATTATTTTAGGTGCTGTATATATGTTGCGCATGTTCCAAAACACCATGTTAGGAAATACCAACGAACAAACCCAACAGTTTGCTGACTTAAACTGGAGTGAAACATTGGTGCTGGGAATTATAGCATTTACCATTGTGGTTATGGGAGTGTATCCTAAACCAATATTTGAATTGGTTCAACCATCACTTGATATTATTTTAAACAAAGCCTTAGCTAAATAATTTACGGAACATGACTACTTTACTTTATACAACTTGCTTAGGTTTATTTTGTATGCTTGCTGAGGTGTTAAACCTTCGCAAACTATTAGTACCGGCATTAATCATAGGTTTATCAGCCATTTTTGTGGTTAACATGCAACAATGGGGTATAACCACTCCGGCCTCAATAGGCTCAGTATCGGTTAGCCACATGATTAAAATGGATAATTTTGCCATTGCATTCAGTGGTTTAGCCATCATCATTTCCATGTTAATATTCGTCTTATCCGCTAATTACTATAAAGACGAACAAAACCACATAAGTGATTATTTGTCAATCATGGTATTTGTTTTATGTGGTGCCCTAGTAATGTTTAGTTACAACAATATGGCCATGTTGTTTTTGGGTATAGAAATACTTTCTATCTCATTATACATTATGGCCGGTAGCCGCAGGTTTGACACACGCAGTAATGAATCTGGAATGAAGTACTTTTTAATGGGTGCATTTGCTTCAGGATTTTTATTGTTTGGTATTGCCTTAATTTACGGTGCAAGTGGAACTTTCGAGCTTGAGGGCATTGCCAAATATGTTGCAGCAGGATCTGTTACACCTATGTTTTATTTAGGTGTTACCTTGTTGCTTTTTGCCATGTTGTTTAAAGTATCAGCAGTACCTTTCCATTTTTGGAGTCCTGATGTATATGAGGGAGCACCGGCATTAATCACCGCCTTTATGAGTACATTGGTTAAAATAGCAGCATTTGCTGCTTTGTACCGTTTGTTCAGCCATTGTTTAGGTGGCACAATTTACTATGTAGAACCATTATTAATAATAGTTACAGGAGCGACCATTATGGTTGGTAACGTTACAGCATTAAGTCAAATAAATGTTAAACGTATCTTGGCCTACTCGGGTATTGCACATGCCGGTTACATGCTTTTAGGTGTATTGAGTTCACAAACCAATGCAGCATCATCGGTACTTTTTTACGCAGCAGCATATGCCATTGCCACAATAGGTTTATTTGCATTGGCCATCATGACTTTTAAAAGCAACTTCAGCGAAAACGTAGATGCCTTTAACGGATTAGCCAAAAAGAATCCTGTGGCAGCCGCTTTAATTAGTGTATTTATGCTTTCGTTAGCAGGTATACCGCCATTTGCAGGATTTTTAGGCAAATACTACATATTTAGCGAAGCCATTAGAAATGGATACGTAACACTAACATTGTTTGCTGTTATCAATTCGATTATAGCAGTTTATTATTACCTAAAAGTGATTATTGCCATGTACAGTCAACCGGCTAACGACAAACCATTGATTGTTCACCCATCATACATGGTTGTAGCCATTATATGTGCTGCCGCAACAATTGGTTTAACTGTAGCACCCGACATGTTCATGCAAATATTAAAATAAAATATTTGTTCAATTATTCAAAAAAGAGGCTTACGGCCTCTTTTTTATTTTAAAAGTAATTCAACTGAAGTACAGCAATTAATAGGTTTGGCCATTATTAATAGTTATCTTCTGGAAAAATTTGACAACTAAAAGTACACTTCGGGTGTCTTTGTCAGTAATATTTTACGTTTGTGGTATATTATGTTTACGTTAATAAGCGTTAAAACACTGAAAATAAAAGCCCCCAAAGCGGTTTAATTTTTCCCACAAATGCTTTCATTTATCAATTAAATTAGTTTTTTTGCATCCTCTAAAAATTTGTACAAAATGAACAAAGTTCAAACACAAAAATCAGAAAGCAAATTCAGCGCAATGTTCGCATCATTTGCAATCCCGGTGCTAGTAGTAGTAGCCATTTTAATTTACATGTTTGTTTTAGGTAACCCTGCCAACTTCGAAGACAACGACCCAACCAAACACCCTGTTCCGGATGGCATTAACCACGTACTTGGATTAATTTACAAAGGTGGTTTCATCGTACCAATCCTTATTTCATTGGTATTAATGAGTATTACCTTCTCTATCGAGCGTTTTTTAACCATCGGTAAAGCAGCTGGTAAAGGTTCTGCTGAAGCTTTTGTTCGTAAGGTGCAAGCTAACTTACAAAGTGGAAACATTGATGCAGCTATTGCTGAGTGCGATAAGCAACAAGGTTCTGTTGCCAACGTAGTAAAATCAGCATTACACAAGTACAAAGAGATGGAAGCAAACACCGAGTTAGACAAAGACCAGAAAGTTTTAGCCATCCAAAAAGAAATTGAAGAGTCGGTATCGTTAGAATTACCAATGCTTGAGAAAAACTTGGTGATTATTGCTACCATGGCTTCAGTATCAACGTTAATCGCGTTATTAGGTACGGTAATCGGTATGATCAAGGCGTTCTCTGCTTTGGCAACATCAGGTTCACCTGATTCTACAGCATTAGCAAATGGTATCTCTGAGGCGCTGATCAATACCGCTTTAGGTATCGGTAACTCTGCAGTTGCTACTATTATGTACAACGTGTTCACTACTAAAATCGATAAAATCACTTATACAATTGATGAAGCCGGTTTTAGCATCACACAAACATTTGCTGCAGCGCATAAAAAATAATCGATTGAGGTTTTTGGTTGATATAAACCCAACCACGCAATTTCAAAATCTTTCAATCTTTTAAATAAATTAAGATGCCTAAAGTAAAAGTACCTCGCAAGAGCACAAGCGTAGATATGACGGCAATGACTGACGTTGCCTTCTTGCTACTTACTTTCTTTATGCTTGCAACAAAGTTTAAACCCGATGAACCGGTTGTAGTAGATACACCTTCATCTATCAGTGAGATTAAACTTCCTGAATCAGGAATTATGCAAATCACCATTGATAAACAGGGGCGTGTGTTTTTCGGTATAACCGAACAAACAACACGTGAAGCGGTGTTGCAACGCATGGCAGAAAAATACAACATGAAATTTTCTGCCGAAGAAATAAAAGAATTCTCTCTGCAATCAACCATTGGATTGCCTTTGTCGCAGCTAAGCAGTTATTTAAAATTGGATGCTGAAGCACGCAAAGCAACCCAAACTGCAGGTGTACCAACGGATTCGTTAAACAACGAATTGGGCGATTGGATTTGGCAAGCACGTTTGGCAAACAACGACATTCGTGTGGCCATTAAAGGCGACCGTGATGCAGATATGCCAACCGTTAAGCGTGTGATTGCCATATTGCAAGAGAAAAAAGTGAATAGATTTAATTTTATTACCAGCATGGAAAAAGCTGGCGAATAATAACCTTTTAATAAACAAAACGCATGGCAGAAATAGAAGCTGGCGGTGGCGGTGGTAAACACAAAGGTGGTAAAAAAAGAGGCAAAAAAATGTCGACTAGGGTGGATTTTACACCCATGGTAGATTTGGGCTTCTTGTTAATTACCTTCTTCATGTTAACCACAAGCATGAACAAGCCACAAACCATGGAAATAAATATGCCGGTAAAGGACGAAGTTAAAGATGATGACATATCCAAAGTGAAAGCATCTCAGGCAGTAACCGTTCTTTTGGCTAAGGATGATAAAGTGGTTTACTACTTTATTGATCCAGTAACAGGTGAGCCACAAACGCCTCAAATAACCAATTATGGTGCAGGAGGTATTCGTGCTACTTTGTTAAAAGAAAACAAACAACGTAACCCACGTTTAGACAGTATTCCTATTTATAAGGATATGTTAAATAAAGGTAACATTGGGGAAGATCAATACAAAGGATACTTAAGCGGAATTAGAGGATACAAGGATGCACTTATTGTTGTAATCAAGGCCTCAGATAAATCGCGCTACAACAATTTGGTTGATATACTTGATGAAATGTTGATTTGTAACATTGGTCGTTATGCTGTAGTTGATATTACAACTCCAGAAGTTGAGATGTTAAAAAACGTAAACTTAGAATAACTAGGAAACCATATGTCAAAACTTTCAAAAATTAATATTTTCGACAGCAATTGGGTTGACCTTGTTTTTAAAGGCCGTAACCATGAATACGGAGCATACGTGCTTCGTAAAAAGAGCAATGAAAATACCAATAAAGGTATCTTATACGCTATCATATTTTTTACACTAGTAATTTCTACTCCTGCAATTATTGATATAATTAAAGGAATTGTTCCAAAAGGAGCAGAGGATGTTAAAGTTACTGATGTTCAAACTTTAGAAGAGCCGCCTCCGGTTGACAAAAGTACACCTCCCCCGCCTCCGGCAGAACCACCGCCACCATTAAAATCAACGGTGAAGTTTACTCCACCTGAGATTAAACCTGATGAGCAAGTTCCGGACGAACCACCTCCTGCGCAAGATGAAATGAAAGCCAAAGATGCAGGAACAGAAACCGTAGAAGGTGACCCGAATGGAATAGATGCTAGTTTAGCTGAGGGCGGTGATGGATTAACAGGCGAAGCTGAACCTGAATTTGTAACATTTGCTGAGCAAAATGCTGAGTTTCCTAATGGCGATTTAATGGAGTGGTTGAGTAAAAATATACAATACCCTGATATGGCCAAACAGAACGGAATAGAGCAGAAAGTGGTGATTCAATTTGTTGTTGAAAAGGATGGAAAAATTACCAATATTGAAGTGGTGAAAAAAGGTGGTTGGGGATTTGATGAAGCAGCAGTAGAAGTTGTAAAAAAAATGCCAGCATGGAAACCTGCCAAACAAAATGGAAAACCAGTTAGGTTACAAATGAATTTACCAATCAGGTTTACCTTATCTAACTAAAATTTAAGTAGCGTGAAACTCGAAAAAATAAGAGCCGAACGCGATAATAAAATAGCCAGGTTACTAAGATCATTCGGAGTAATCATGGCTATTTTTTATTTCGTTATGGGCCTATCTTTTATAATCATGCCATTGTTTGATGCCATACCAGCAACAAATAGGTATGGTATAAGTATATTGCTAATGGTTTATGGTAGCTTCCGATTGTATCGCTTCTTTAAACCATCAAAAAATATTAACCATGAAGAAGAACAAGACTCTGACTAACTGCTTGCTAATCGTAACTCTATTGTTTGTTTTAGGGTCGTGTAATAACTCATCACCTATAAAACACAACGATACAAGCACAAGTGGCAGTATTACGGTAAGTGTAGACGAAAGTTTAAAACCCATCATTGAAGCACAAAAGGCTGTTTTTGAAGCCTTATATCCAGATGCTAAATTGAACATTGTTTACACCAACGAGTATGATGCTATCAACATGTTATCAGTGGATAGTGCCCGTATAGCTATTGTAACAAGAGAAATGTTACCAGCAGAAAAAGTAAATTTCGAAAAAAGGAAAATTGTTCCCCGAAATATTTTGGTTGGTTATGACGCAATAGGAATCATTATCAATAAAAGTCGCCAGGATACCATTTTTACAATAGAACAAATTGCTAACATACTATCTGGAAAGTATAGTACATGGAAAGATCTTAATCCTAAAAACGAGGCCAATGCACTACGTGTTGTTTTTGACCATGCGAAAAGTGGAGCAGTCAGGCATTTAAAGGACTCTCTATTAAAAGGTGTTGATTTGGCTGAACATTGTTATGCCGTAAAAAGTAATCCTGATGTAATTGCCCAAGTTGAAAAAGATATAAATACAATAGGTATTATTGGAACAGCATGGATCAGTGATCGTGACGACAGTACATCAAATAATTTTTTAAGTAAAATTATTGTTGCAAATCTAATTCCCAAGTCACCTGAAACAGCCGAAGCTCCAACAATGAAACCATTTCAAGCTTATGTTGCATTGAAACAATATCCACTTTATAGAAAAATTAACATCATAAATCCTGAAGGCCGTTATGGATTAGGCACGGGGTTTGCAAGTTTCATAAATAGCGATAAAGGACAACGCATCATTTTAAAAAGTGGACTTGTTCCAGCAAATGTTCCAGTAAGAATAATTAAACTAAATAACGACTAGATAAAACATGAACAGATTAATGCTAAAAACCTTTGTAATGGGTAGTGTTTTTATAGCAACCGCCCAGGCACAAACATTACAAGAAGGATTAAGAGCCTTAGATTTTGACAAGTACGAAAGCGCTAGAGGTATTTTCATGCATTTAACGCAGAAAGAACCAGCCAATGGAGAAAATTGGTATTACCTGGGTCAATCTTATTTAAATTCATTCAAGGAAGACTCAGCACAATGGGCTTATAATGAAGGCATTAAGCTTTCTCCAAACACAGCAGCGAACTATGTTGGTCTTGGAGAATTACTTACAGCAAACAATAAGATAGAAGATGCTAAAGTTCAATTCAATAAAGCATTAAGTTTAAGCAGAGGAAGAGACGGTATGGTTAAAGATGCTAAAACACTGAGATTGGTGGCTTCAGCAATGGTAAATACCGATAATAAGGTAGTTGATGAAGCTTTGAACCACATTAAAAATGCGCTTGAAATCGCACCTCAAGATTATGAAGTTTTGATTGCTGCAGGCGATGTGTATTTAGAAATGAATAAAGGTGGTGAAGCTGCAACCCAATACGAAAGGGCAGAAGTTGTTGATCCTAAAAATCCAAAAGCATTTACTCGTGTTGCTGCAATTTGGTTACGCGTACGCAATGCCGAACAAACTTTAACCGATTTAAATAAAGCTTTGGCTATTGACCCGAACTACGCTCCTGCATTAAAATTAATGAGTGAGTTGTACTACAAATCAAAAAAATACCAATTAGCAAAAGACTACTATGCTAAGTATTTAAATAACTCTGAGCCAAGTTTAGCTAACCAAAAACGTTTTGCTAAAATCCTATTCAATTCAAAAGAATACGAAGATGCATTACCTAAAATTTTAGATGTAATTAAACTAGAAGACAGTGATATTTACATGCACCGTTTGGCAGGTTACAGCTACTATGAGGTAGGCGAATTGAAAAAAGATACCAGCATGTATCGCCCAGGCGTAGCAGAACTTGAATTGTTTTTAGGCAAAATTGCTGCTGATAAAATTGTAGCAAGCGACTACGAATATCTTGGTAAATTATTCAGCCGTATACCAGGTGGAGATAGTCTTACAGTGCAATACTTGTCCAAAGCAATTGAAATGGCGCCAAATAAAATAGAACTTTTAAAAGAGGCCGGAATGGTATACAATAAAATCAAGCGTTTTGATAAATCGATTGTTTGTTTTGAATCATACATTAGCAAAACGGATAGAATATTGCCCGCTGATTATTACTTGTTAGGTATGGCTTCTTATTTCGGAAAATCATTGCCTAAGGCGGACAGTGCTTTTGCGAAATTAATTGAAGTAAAACCTGACTATGCAGATGGTTACTATTGGAGAGGTAACGTCCAAGCGTCTTTAGATACTGAAGCAAAAGATACAATAGGGTTAAGTTCTTACAACACTTATATAAGCAAAGTAGAAGCAACACCTGAAAAGTATAAGAAGAATCTGATAGTGTCTTATGATTACTTAGCGAAGTATTACATTAAACAAGATAAAAATGCTATTGCAAAAGGATATTTAGAGAAAATAATCGCTTTAGATCCAAATAACAAACAAGCCAAAGAATACCTCAAATCTATTAGTAGTAAATAAAATGAAAAAAAACGTCAAACAAGAAGTTGTCTGACGTTTTTTTTATGTTAATAGTATTAAGTAAGTAGATTTATGGCTTCTGAGATAGCTAAACTAACATCTTCAAAAAGAACTTTCAATCGATTTAACTTTTGAGGAATTGAACTCACATCAAGACTTTTTCTTCCAATGGTTTCAATAAGTAATATAAGTTCAACCATTTCATCTTCAGCAATCATCTGAAGAGGTGCTTTTATTTTATGCGCAGCACTAGCCATAAGCAAATAGTTTCCCGCATCAAAATGTTGTTGCATATTTTCTATTTCTTTTGGAACAGATTTTAAAATCATACCCAACATCTCTTTTATAAACATATTGTCGTTACCGGCAATAGTTTTTAAGTAAGATAAGTCGATTTTTGCTTTATTCATTGCTATAATTTGCTCAAAAATAAGTAATATTCGCTATTGAATCATACCAAGACAAGCATTAACTAAGTAAAATCATGAAAGGAATTTGTAATCTGGCAGTTATATCACTACGTAAATCGCCCGATAGCACTAGTGAAATTGTATCGCAGTTATTGTTTGGTGATACATTTAATATCCATCAAATTGAAAATGGTTGGGTTAGTATAACAACACTTAACGATAATTACAATGGTTACATCAGCGACAAACAATATACAATATTTGATGGCACAACGGATGATTGGGTTGTAAATACTGATTACCCATACTTAGAAGCGAACACACCTGAAGGTAAATTATTATTACCACCTGGATGTTTATTGCCAAATAAATCCAAAACCATAATTGGCCAACAAGAAATAACTATTGATAAATTACCTGTTGTAAAGCAAATATCTCAGTTAGCAGAAACCGCTATTCAATACTTAAACTCGCCATACTTGTGGGGGGGGAAAACACCATTTGGCATCGATTGTAGTGGATTTATACAAATGGTATTTAAACAATGTGGCATATACTTACCCCGTGATGCATATCAACAAGCAGAAATTGGTGAAACAATGGATTTTGTAAACGAATGTAAATGTGGTGATCTTGTTTTCTTTGATAACGTTGATGGTAAAATTGTACATGTAGGAATGATGTTAGATCATGAAAAAATTATACATGCTTCAGGGAAAGTACGTATTGATTTACTTGACCACTATGGAATTTTAAATACGGAAGAAAATTATTACTCACATAAGTTAAGAATCATTAAACGGATTTTATAAATACACACACGTTACAACTAATAAACCAACAAATGGTAGTTTTACCACTTTAGGTG
>JBFYQC010000198.1:0-2540 GCA_041302975.1 Bacteroidota bacterium | reverse complement strand
GCATTTTAAGTTTAAACTTAGGGTTATCTTTTATTTTTGATAGGTATAAATCGTTTACCAGCTTGTGGCTTGTACCCAAACGAGAAGTATATACTAAATAACCGGGTTCTTCTTCGGTTGCAATTCTAATACCCAGGTTCATGGGTACTTCAGCATATTTATCAATCAATTCAAACTCGGCAGGATTATCTAGCACACAAACCAAATTTTGGAAACCATTTTTGGCAAATGCAGCCATCTTTTTGGCGTAATCATCGGTTTTATATCCATTGCAAACAATAAACTTATCCTTTGCAAATTTCCCATCTGCGTGTAATTTAGTCAAAAGGTCTAAATCAAATGCCGATGATGTTTCAATATCAGCGCCATTTTTAAGCACCTCATCAATAATAAAACTAAAGTGTGAACTTTTGGTACAGTAACAATAATTGTATGTTCCAGGGTAATTATACTTAGTAATGGCTTGGTTAAATAATGATCGTGATTTACTTATTTGCGACCCAATTTTGGGTAAATAGGTAAATTTAAAGGGCGTACCATATTGATTGATGAGCTCCATTAAATCAACACCATGAAAATAAAGTTGGTTATTTTTAACCTCAAAACCATGTCGTGGGAAATAGAATGTTTGGTTAATTAAGTCGATGTACTTGTTTTTAATACCTGTTGACAACCCCGTAATTATTAAATTGTTAGAAAATGAATTTGTGCATGCAATGTTATAAAAACGTTGGGGATTATTTTATGATTTTTTTGAGTGAGGGGTATTAATTTATTGTAAATATCAATTATGCCCCCACATGTATCACTTCATCTGCAAAATCGTATTCAAAGGTTTGGTTTGATGCAATAACAACCAGTTTGTTTTTGCGGTGTTTTTGCACCATTTGCCTGTACCATTCAATGCCTTTGGCATCAAGGTTTGTGCAAGGTTCATCAAAAAATAAAATAGGCGAATTGGCATAAAAAGCTTGGGCTAATTTTACCCGTTGTTTCATACCACTGCTAAAGTGTTTTACTTTTTTATGTCGACTTTCGCTTAACCAAATTTCGTTGATGATATCATCAATGGTATACCCACTTTCAAGTGTTTTAAAGTTAAAATGAAAGTGGAGTTGTTCTTCTAAAGTAAGTTCTTCCGGTAAATCTAAATAAGGTGCAACGTACGAAGTTTGTTGGTGTATGGCTTGCACCGGAATGGTTACTTCTGTTTGTGTATTGGTTAACACAATATGGCCTTTAGAGGCTGTTTGGTATCCGTAAATAATTTGCAACAAGGTTGATTTACCACTACCGTTATTACCCGTTAGTGCGTATGTGTTGCCTTGTTTTAATAAAGCAGAAACGTTTTGAAAAAGCCACTGCCTCCCAAAACGTTTCCCTACTTCTTGCAATGTTATTTGCAGCATATTTACGATTTACGCAATTGAAATCCTTTCATCACACCACGTTCTGAATCGCCAATAAAGCTCAAAATTTCATCACGCTCTGTGGTAACCGACATTTGTGTTTCAACCACTTTTACGGCTTTACTGATGTTGGTATTGTGTACAAAAAGTACACGGTAAATATCCTGTATTTCGTTTATTTTTTCGTTGGTAAAGCCGCTTCTGCGCAACCCTACCGAGTTAATACCTTCGTATGATAATGGATAACGACCTGCTTTAACAAAAGGAGGAACATCTTTGGTAATCATACTGCCACCTTCAATCATTACATGACGGCCAATATTAACAAACTGGTGTATGGCACACAAGCCACCAATACGTGCGTTATCATCGATGGTAACATGCCCTGCCACTTGCACCCCATTGGCAATAATTACATTGTCGCCCACCATACAATCGTGCGCCAAGTGAACATAAGCCATAAGTAAGCAATTGTTACCTACCTGGGTTTTCATCTTATCAACTGTACCGCGGTTAATGGTTACAGCCTCGCGTATGGTGGTGTTATCACCAATAATTACTTCGGTTTCTTCGCCATTAAATTTTAAATCTTGTGGCACTGCACCCAATACAGCACCCGGAAATACTTTACAGTTTTTTCCGATTTTGGTATTGGGAAATATGGTAACATTAGGACCAATCCAAGACCCTTCGCCAATGGTTACGTTTTTGTGTATTACCGTAAATGGTTCAACCACCACATTGGCCGCTATGTTGGCCTGAGGATCAATGTATGCTAAAGTTTGAATCATTAGTTGTTATAGTTTGTACTAATTGCTAAACAGTTTTGTTAATTTATTTTTTTGCTACTTGAGCCATTAGTTCTGCTTCACAAACCAACTTTTCGCCCACATAAGCATAAGCCTTCATCACACAAACGCCTCTACGAATTGGCGCAATCATATCCAATTTTAAAATCAAAGTATCGCCCGGTAACACCTTTTCTTTAAACTTGGCATTATCTATTTTCATAAAATAGGTGTTGTAGTTTTCAGGGTCTTCTACCTGCGATAAAATCATTACCCCACCCGCTTGAGCCATGGCCTCAATAATTAACACACCCGGCATAACAGGGTTGTTAGGGAAATGGCC
>JBFYQC010000197.1:0-5547 GCA_041302975.1 Bacteroidota bacterium | reverse complement strand
CAATTTAAAAGAGTTACGTGAAGGTTTACACCTAGATATTGATATTGATGATAAACCTTCGTTTGAAACTGCAGTTAAATCATTGATGCAAAACATGCAACTTAAACATGCCATGATAACCATGAGCGAAAAAGGAGTAATGATTACCGATGGAGTTACATTCGAATACATACCTGCGCACATCCGTAAGATAGCTGATGTAAGTGGTGCCGGTGATACCGTTATAAGCGTGGCTGCATTATGTTTTGCATTAAAACTAAACATGAAACAAACAGCAGCCATGGCCAATTTAGCAGGCGGATTAGTTTGCGAGGATGTAGGCGTTGTGCCCATTAATAAGGCTAAATTTGAAGCAGAAACCCAATCATTGACGTTATAACACAGTACTTTATTTTATTAAAAATAATCGTTTACATAATCACAAAAAACATGTTACTAACCACAACCAATAACATTGAAGGCCGTAAAGTAAAACAATACATAGGCATTGTTTCTGGAGAAGTTATTTTAGGGGCTAATTTATTTAAAGATTTTTTTGCTTCCATTCGTGATATAGTGGGCGGCCGCTCGGGCTCATACGAAAGGGTATTAAAAGAAGCCAAAGACAATGCTTTGCAAGAGCTTACAGACAAGGCACGTTCTGTTGGCGCAAATGCCATTATTGGTGTTGATTTAGACTATGAAACGCTTGGCGCAAATGGCAGTATGCTTATGGTTAGTGCAAGTGGCACTGCGGTTATTTTAGAAGACTAATTTCACCGGCCGTGAAGAGGATTAGTGCAGCCCTTATTTTTGTATTGATGTTTGGTCAAACACTCTTGGCCCAACGTCAAGCTGTGCCACCACAACAATTACGCGAGGCTGATGCAATGTATAGCAAACGCGCTTGGCGAATTATCGATTTACGTGAACGCCAAAATAAAATTGCTGCATGGCCACGCAACCCTTTGGTAAAGGTTTTGTACGATGCTACTTTAGTGGGTAAACTAAGGCCTTACCATAACGATTCGCTAAAACAGTTTTATGATGTAGAACAATTTTTGAAACTTGGAACAGATACGTTTCTGGTGAAAAAATTAATTAACCCAAATAGTGATGACGACAACTATACTGTTGATACTGTAGTTGAGCAATTTAACCCGACAGAGCGTATTAAACAATTATTGATTTTAGAAGAATGGTATTTTGATAAACGCACATCACAACAACGTGCTCAAATAATTGCATTGGCCCCTTTGTACCAGCGAAAAATTGCTGGCATTGACTTAGGATTTGTACCTTTATGTTGGTACAAATTTTACGATAGGTTTGATAAGGAAAGCGATTGCAGAGATGTGTTGGTAAACTCTTTGATGTACAACTCAGGGAACCCCTATCAAAAATTTAGTTATGATGATTGGTTTGAACAAAGAAATTTCAGCAGCTTTATCATCAAAGAAAGTAATCCTTATGATATTTTTATCATGGACGACCCAGACATAAAACGTAAAGGTTTAGATGCTTTAATTGAGGCCGGAAAACTAAAACAACAAACTTTGGAACAAGAACATGACATGTACGAATACTAGTGGGTCATTTTTTGGCACGAAATTTAGAGACAACTTAAAAACTTTTACCATGATGAAAAAATACTTATTAGCGGCTTTGGTTATCACCTCAATTTTTACCGCATGTAAAACAAAAATGGAGGGTATGAGCGAAGTTAAAACCCCATTCAGCGGAAATAAATACGAAGGCAACAAACGTTGGTTCAGGGCTGTGGCCAGTGGCGAAAGTATGAATTTGGAAACCAGTAAAGACAAGGCCATGCTAAGTGCTAAACAACGTCTAGCTTCATCGGTTCAAACCCAACTAAAGAATGTAAGTGAAAACTACAAAGGTGAACGTGTGGTTGGCGATAACATGGGTGATTTTAACGAACGTTTTCAACAACTAACACGTGAAGTAACTAACCAAACTTTGGTTGAAATACAATTAATCGAGCAAAAAGTATTTCAAAACGATAAAAACAAAAACTATGTAACCTGGGTGGCCATAGAAGCCCGCAAACGTATAGTTTACAAAAAGCTAAAAGAGATTGCGAATACACGCACTTCGTTAAGCGATAAAGACAAAGCCTACATTAACCAGATGTTGGATGATGCCATTAAAGAGTTAGACGATAACGAGTAATCCCCACAAAAAAGCCCCGAACATTATGTTCGGGGCTTTTTTATTTTACTTATATTTAAAGTATTAAGCCATTTGGCCTTCTAATTTGTTTACTAAAACATGCTTTGGCACCGCACCAACTTGTTTGTCTACCACTTGTCCATTTTTAAAGAACAATAAAGCAGGAATACTCATGATACCAAAATCAGTTGCTACTTTTGGATTGTGGTCAACGTTTAGTTTACCAACTATAGCTTTGCCTTCATATTCTTTTGCAATTTCTTCTACAACCGGACCAACCATGCGGCAAGGGCCACACCACTCTGCCCAAAAATCTACCAATACAGGTTTGTCGCTTTTTAATACTAACTCTTCAAAGTTGCTGTCTGTTATTTCTAATGCCATAATTTTATGTGTTTATGTTGTTGTTATTTCTACTGCAATATTCAATAATAATTCCAAAGTTTAAAGCATTTACATTTTGGCAGTTAATCTGCTCATAAGTTTTTATTATTTGATAGACTATCCGTTAATTTTATAATCCAATTCCAACTCCTCAAAACGTTTCAAGGTATCATTATCAAAATTAATTTTAAACCTGCGCGAAGCAGCCGATACTACTATCTTTTGTTTTTCATCAATGATATTCAACTTTAGCAATGCATTACCTTTGCTGTGGTCAAGCAACTGAAAAAACTCCTGCACAAAATGTTGTTGTACCCTTTCTGTTTTAATATTAACCAAGACTGAAGTTAACATTTTTTCCCGTACATCAGCCAATAAGGACATGCTATTTACTTTAAATTCAAACTGGTCTTCGCTATTAAACCGTGGTTTCATCATACCTTTCAAGAACAACATTTGCCCTACACTTATAAAGTGTTTGTACTTTAAGTAATCTTCACTCCACATCATTATTTTGGTTGAACCACTGTAATCTTCAATAGTAAAACCGCCATAAGGTTTATTGTTTTTCTGACTTACTTTTTCGTAACAATCAATTACCACACCTGCAATACTTAACTCCACCCCTTTTTTATCCTCAAGGTCGGCCATGTTTGTACTTACAAAGTTTTTAAACTCTATTTTATAATCATCTAAAGGATGACCACTTAAATACATCCCAACCACTTCTTTTTCTTTGTGCAATTTTTTCATTAACCCCCAAGGCTCGCAAGCAGGAATAATGGGCTCTGCCAAGGTAACAGTGGTTGTTCCGCCAAATAACGATTGTTGATTTGCGTTTTCGTTAGCAGCTGCATTGTTGGCGTAACGTATGGCTTTTTCAAGCAAGTTTGGCTCATCACCCTCTTCAGGATGAAAATACTGGGCGCGATGAACGTTTTGGAACCCATCAAATGCACCAGCAAATCCTAAACCTTCTAATGTCTTTTTATTTACTGAGCGAGAGCTAACACGTTTGGTTAAATCGAAAATAGAAGTAAACGGACCGTTGGCATCGCGTTCTACAATTAACTCTTGCACAGCCGCCTCACCAACGCCTTTTATCGCACCTAATCCAAAACGAATTTCACCTTTTTTGTTTACTGCAAAATTTACTTGTGATTCATTTACATCAGGGCCAAGTACATTTATGCCCATACGTTTACACTCTTCCATAAAAAAAGTAACCTTATCTATATTACTTTGGTTATTGGTGAGCAATGCACTCATGTATTCGCCAGGGTAATGCGCCTTTAAATATCCAGTTTGAAAGGCTACAAAAGCATAACAAGTAGAGTGCGATTTATTAAACGCATAAGAAGCAAATGCTTCCCAATCTGTCCATATTTTTTCAAGTACTTTTGGGTCGTGCCCCTTTGCTGAAGCCCCCTCAATGAACTGAGGTTTTAATTTATCGAGTGTTTTACGGTCTTTTTTACCCATGGCTTTACGCAGCACATCGGCATCACCTTTGGTAAAGTTGGCCAGCTTTTGCGAAAGCAACATCACCTGCTCTTGATACACCGTAATACCATAAGTATCTTTCAGGTGCTCTTCCATGTCAGCCACATCATACACCACCTCTTCTTTACCATGTTTACGGTTAATAAAATTAGGTATATAAGCCAATGGGCCCGGACGATACAAGGCATTCATGGCAATTAAATCTTCAAACCTATCAGGCTTTAACTCCTTGAGGTATTTTTGCATACCCGCACTTTCAAACTGAAAGGTTCCATTGGTTTCACCCCTTGCAAACAAATCTAAAGTTGCTTTATCATCAAGAGGTATGGTGTCTATATCTAATTCAACACCGTGATTTTGTTTAATTAAGCGTAAAGCATCGCGAATGATGGTTAAGTTTTTTAAACCCAAAAAATCCATCTTAATTACACCCGCATCTTCAATTACTTTTCCATCGTATTGGGTAAGCAACAAATCGGAATCTTTGGCTACGGCAACTGGGATTAGATCTGTTAAATCTTGAGGTGCAATAATGATACCTGCTGCATGCACTCCGGTACCACGAACAGAGCCTTCTAAAATCAATGCTTCTCTTAAAACAATTGCTTTTAAATCGGTTCCTTGATGATACTCACGAAGTTTTTTTACATTTTCTATATCTTCACTTTGAAGCCCCTCTTTATCTTTTAAACTTTTATCACCATCAATAGGCGCATTAATAACACGATCAAGCGAAATACCCGGTTTATCAGGAACCAACTTAGCCAGCATATTACTTTCTTGTAAAGGCAAATCAAGTACGCGAGCAACATCCTTTATACTCATTTTAGCAGCCATACTGCCATAGGTAACTATTTGCGCCACTTGGTTTTTACCATACTTCTCTACCACATAATCAATTACACGTTGCCTTCCTTCATCATCAAAATCGGTATCAATATCGGGCATTGATTTACGATCTGGATTTAAAAAACGCTCAAAAAGCAGCTGATACTTTATGGGATCAATGTTGGTTATACCTATGCAATAAGCCACCACGCTACCGGCAGCAGATCCACGACCAGGACCAATAAATACGCCCATATCACGACCGGCTTTAATAAAATCGGATACAATTAAAAAGTATCCAGCAAACCCCATGGTTCTGATGGTATGCAATTCGAACTTTAATCGTTCTTCTATTTCAGGAGTAATTTCTACATAACGTTCTTTTGCACCTGTCCAAGTTAGATGCTCCAGGTAATCCATTTGTGTATCAAACCCGGGAGGCATAGGGAAATTAGGCAACAAGATGTCGCGTTTTAAATCCAACAGCTCAACCTTGTCAACAATCATGTTGGTGTTATCAATGGCTTGGGGAATATCGCTAAACAACTTCGCCATCTCCTCTGTTTTTTTGAAATAAAACTGATCGTTGGCAAACGCAAAACGTTTTCCTTTGGTAAACGACTCATCATCATTAAACTCCTTCATTGTAGGAGTGCTTTG
>JBFYQC010000196.1:0-2661 GCA_041302975.1 Bacteroidota bacterium | reverse complement strand
CGGCTGTGCAAACTGCCAAAAAAGTAATTGCACAAGTTAACCCCAATATGCCACGCGTACATGGCGATGCGTTTGTTCATTTTGATAAATTTGATGCAGCAGTTTGGACTGAAGATGCTTTACCTGAAGTAAGTTATGCTGATGGATTTAGTGAAACAACAGACAAAATCGGGAAGATTGTAGCCGGCTTGGTTGATGACGGAGCAACACTTCAATTGGGTATCGGTACCATCCCCGACTCTGTACTTAAAAACTTAACTAACCACAAAAACTTAGGAATACACACAGAAATGTTTTCAGATGGTGTTATCCCTTTGATTAAAGATGGTACAATTAACAACTCGCTAAAGAAAATTGTTAATGGTTATTGTGTTACCTCATTTATGTTAGGCACACGTAAACTGTACGATTTTGCTGATGATAACCCTATTATTAAAGCGTTAGAAGTAAGTTATGTGAACGACCCTCGCGTGTTATGTTTAAATCCAAAAGTTACAGCCATTAATAGTGCAATTGAAATTGATTTAACTGGACAGGTTTGTTCGGATTCTATTGGTTCTTATCAATATTCTGGTATTGGCGGGCAAATGGATTTTATTAGAGGAGCTGCTTTATCAGAAGGTGGTAAACCTATTATTGCCATGCCTTCTGTAACTGCAAAGGGCATATCGCGAATTGTGCCTTTTTTAAAGCAAGGTGCGGGTGTTGTAACCACAAGAGGCCATTTACATTGGGTAGTTACAGAGTACGGTGCCGTTAATTTGTTTGGCATGAACATGGAACAACGTGCCACCGCATTGATAAAATTAGCACACCCTAATCACAGAGAATTCCTTGAAAAAAGTGCTTTTGAGCGTTTTAAACACTAGGAGTTTTATATATTGCATACTTAAGCTACAACAACAAACATGACAACCCGTTTAGAGCACGACTTTTTAGGAGAACGTGAAATAGAAAATACAAAATATTATGGTGTACAAACTTTACGTGCACTCGAAAACTTTAACATTACAGGTTTAACCATATCTCGTGAACCTTTATTTATTAAGGCTTTTGCGCATGTAAAAAAAGCTGCTGCCTTAGCCAATTTCGATTGTGGTGTATTAAGCAAAGAAGTTACAGATGCCATTTGTTATGCCTGTGATGAATTACTTACAGGAAAATACGATGACCAATTTGTAAGCGATATGATTCAAGGTGGAGCTGGTACCAGTTGCAACATGAATGCCAATGAAGTGATTGCAAACATTGGTCTTGTGCACATGGGAAAAGCAAAAGGCGATTATGATTTCCTTCACCCGAACAACCATGTAAACTGCTCGCAAAGCACTAACGATGCTTATCCTACTGCTTTCCGTTTAGCGCTTTACCACAAAATGAGCACATATGTTAATGCCTTAGAAGTGCTGCATGAATCGTTTAGCCATAAGGCTGAGGAATTTAAGCATGTGCTTAAAATGGGGCGTACCCAATTGCAGGATGCAGTGCCTATGACTTTAGGTGCTGAGTTTCATGGTTGGGCCACCACCATCAAAGAAGATATTGAGCGTATAAATGAAATGCAACAATTGTTGCTTGAAGTAAATATGGGTGCAACTGCTATTGGCACACGTATTAATGCACCCGAGGGTTATCCCGAAATTTGCGTAAAACATTTGGCGAACATCAGTGGATTAAGAGTGACCTTGGCAGGCGATTTAATTGAAGCCACCAGCGATACCGGAGCATATGTTTTAATAAGTGGTACTTTAAAAAGAAGTGCCATTAAAATTTCTAAAATATGTAACGACTTACGTTTGTTGAGCAGCGGACCACGTACCGGATTTAATGAAATAAACCTACCTAAATTACAACCGGGTAGCAGTATTATGCCGGGTAAAGTAAACCCTGTGATGCCTGAGGTGGTAAACCAAACTGCTTATTATGTTATTGGTGCAGATGTTACCATCAGTATGGCAGCCGAAGCCGGTCAGTTGCAGCTTAACGTAATGGAACCCGTTATTGCATTTAGTTTATTTACATCACTTACCTACATGGGTAACGCTATTTTAGGTTTGGTTGATAAATGTATAAATGGCATTACGGCCAACGAAGACGCTTGCAGAAACATGGTAATGAATAGCATTGGAATTATTACTGCATTAAACCCAATATTGGGTTATGAAGCTTGCAGTGCCATTGCCAAAGAAGCTTTAGAAACCGGAAAAAGTGTTCACGATATTGCCGTTACTGAAAAACAATTGGTAACCCAAGAAAAGTGGGATGAAATTTTTAACCTGGAAAACCTGATTAACCCTAAATTTATAAATAAGTAAACTTTATACGATTTTAATACATCGTAATTATTGTTTTAAGTTACTATACATGGTAACTTAAAACAATATGATGCACATGCCATACAAACGATATGGTGTGTATCTAAAACACAAATGCGTTTTACACCCCTAAAAAAACATCCTTATCTGATACATCCTTGTTTTTTCGTTGCGTAATAAGTGTTAGCAATGGAAACGCCAGCACCGAAAAACTTAAAACAGATAAAGCCAAAGAATGTAAATCGGTATTGGTAACAAGTAAAAAGCCTGCTCCGAGTAGTACCAATAAAATGGCATAAATAAAATTGCACTTCATAATGGTTTTTGTTTGATACAAAATTGAGGT
>JBFYQC010000195.1:0-5044 GCA_041302975.1 Bacteroidota bacterium | reverse complement strand
ATACCAAAGCTTTCGTGTTTCTCTGCAAGGGCTTGCATCAATCCAAGTGGTGTACTGTGGTCGCCCCCTAAAAGTGCTACAACCTTGCCCTTGTCTATTTGTTTTAAAGCTTCTTTTTTCACCCATTTGTTGAGGTCTTTACAAGCAGCATCTACTTCCTTTTTAATGGATTTCATGGTTGCATTTTTATCAGCCGTTTTTCCATCAGCATACATGTCGATATACTTCTCGGCTTTTTTGCGCAATTGGTTGCTGGTTGATTTTATTTTTTTGCTGATTGGTTGCATGGCAATACCAAGCTTCCAAGCATCAGTTACAAACGGATCGTATAAATCTACTTGGTATGATGCATCATAAACCGCAGCAGGACCATCAGCTGTACCGGCACTGTATGAAACAGTAACTTCCCAAGGCACAGGAATAATTACCAATGAAGCATCTGCGGGTTCGAATGGCAAACCAAAAATATTGTTATCGGCACTCCCAATATCGTTTGGGTTAAATTGTGCTATTTTACTTTCTTTAGTCATAACTAATGGCGAAAATATGGCTTTAAACCATTATTCAATGTTAAGTTTTTAAGAAATCTACTTGCGGTTAATTACTCGTCTTTTTTATGTTGTTTAAATTCAATTTTATAAATAACCCAAGCTAAACCGCCTAACAAGTGCAACAGCACGATGGCAAACATGATATTGTGCATTAACATAGCGCAAAGGAAGGTATTAGAGTTTTAGTAAACTATGATGTTTGTAAGGGTTTGAATGGTAACACTGAATTATATTTTTATTATTCTTTGTCACTTTTTGTTTGGGCAAAAAGTAACCAAAAAGCCCACCACGAATACCAAATCCGACCTGATTCCTCGCACAAGACCAACCGCCCCTGGGGCTGAATCAGTCGGATTTCACACCATTCGTGGACACCCACCGCACCTGAGTCATTCAAGCATGTTTAGCAGATTTAACATTAAGCGAGCTCATGCATGATTGTTGAAATATGCATGAAGGACTCCATACGGCACATGATGATTTTACGTAACAATCAAGGTGGCTGTTTGCGGGATGGACTTGGAAAGCAATCCGCGAGCGCAGCGGCTCGGATTGCGCGGCAAAAACAAGCACTGTAGATTGTAGTAAAAGCATCATAAGCCTTGATTTTTTTGCTAACTTTTTGTTTCAAGACAAAAAGTTAGGCCGGTTTGGGGTGGCAACCCCAAATTTGATATACGCACAAAAAAAGGACGCTATTTTCAATAGCGTCCTTTCATATTTGAGAGATGTAAATTACTTCTTATTCTCAATCCAAGTTCTTGCATTAACAAATGCTTCTATCCATGGCGTAACTTCATCGTTGCGCTCAGGGTAATGAGCCCAATTCCAAGGGAAAGTACTACGTTCAATATGCGGCATCATCACTAAGTGGCGACCTGTTTTATCACACATCATAGCCGTGTTAAAGTCAGAACCATTTGGGTTAGCCGGATAACTTTCGTAACCGTATTTAGCCACAATGTTATATTGCTCTTCAGCATAAGGCAAGTTAAATTTACCTTCACCATGCGATACCCAAACACCTAACGTTGCACCTTCTAATGTAGAAAGCATCACCGAATTATTTTTCTGAACTTTTACTGAGGTAAAAATGCTCTCGTGTTTTTGCGAAATGTTGTGGTGCATTTTACCATGAATTTCATGCTCTGGATTAATCAATTCTAATTCCATTAACAACTGGCATCCGTTGCAAATACCAACCGATAAAGTGTCTTCACGTTTAAAGAAATTCTTTAATGCCATGTTGGCTTTTTCGTTGTATAAAAACGCACCTGCCCAACCTTTAGCCGAACCCAACACATCTGAGTTAGAAAATCCACCAACCGCACCGATAAATTGAATGTCTTCCAAGGTTTCTCTTCCCGAAATTAAATCCGTCATGTGTACGTCTTTTACATCAAAACCAGCTAAGTACATGGCGTTGGCCATTTCGCGTTCTGAGTTACTTCCTTTTTCGCGAATAATAGCTGCCTTAGGACGATTTTTTGTTCCATCAACACTTGGTTTTTTACCTGTAAAATGTGTAGGCAATGTAAACTGTAATGGTTGATTTTTATAGTTATCAAAACGGGCTTTTGCTTGTCCGTTTTTAGTTTGTTTTGAATCTAATAAGAACGATGTTTTGTACCAGGTATCGCGCGTTGCTGTTACATCAAAACTAAATACATCAGCATTGTTTTTAATGGTTACGGTATTGCCTTCAATTACATTTCCGATGTTAAACACTTCAATGCCATTTTTAGCAAATTCAGCTTCAGCACTTGCATCGGCTTGGAATACTATCGATATATTTTCATTGAACAATACTTTAACGGTATCGTTTTCTTTTAATGCCGATAAATCAAAGTTTGCAGCAAGGTTTACATCCGCAAAACACATTTCTAACAACGTGGTAATTAAACCACCGCTTCCCACATCATGCCCTGCTTTAATTTTACCCGCTTTAATTAATTCTTGTAACGTATTAAATGCGGTTTTAAAGTATGCGGCATTCGTTATAGTTGGAACCTCAGTACCTACCTTATTTAAAATTTGTGCAAATGATGAACCACCTAATTTAAAGCTATCTTGAGATAAATTGATGTAGTAAATATTTCCGGCATTACGTTTTAAAACAGGCTCAACTACTTGGTTAATGTCGTTGCAATTTCCTGCAGCAGAAATAATCACAGTACCCGGAGCAATGACTTCATCGTTCGGGTATTTTTGTTTCATCGATAAGGAATCTTTTCCGGTTGGAATATTGATGCCTAATTCGATAGCAAAATCAGAACAACCTTTTACGGCTTCGTACAAACGAGCGTCTTCGCCTTCGTTTTTGCAAGGCCACATCCAGTTTGCCGATAATGAAACCGAACTCAAACCATCTTTTAATGGAGCCCAAACTAAGTTTGATAACGACTCGGCAATGGCAGTTCGTGATGCAGCAACAGGATCAATCAAAGCCGAAACTGGAGAATGACCAATGGTAGTTGCAATACCTTCTTTGCCCTTAAAATCTAAAGCCATTACACCTACGTTGTTTAACGGCAATTGCAACGGACCGGCACATTGTTGTTTAGCAACACGTCCGCCCACGCAACGATCCACTTTATTGGTTAGCCAATCTTTACAAGCTACTGCTTCTAATTGCAATACTTGATTTAAGTATGATGGAACGTTTGCTGTTGAATAGCTTAATTCTGAATAATTTGTTTTAACGGTTTTATCCGTCATAATGGTTTTTGGCGAGCTACCAAAGAAATCTTCCAATGCATAATCCATTGGCTTTTCTCCAGTAGTTTTTGATTGGAAAGTAAAACGATGATCGTTGGTTACATCACCTACAGCATACATTGGCGAACGTTCACGCTCGGCAATACGTTGCAAAGTATCAATATCTTTTTCACCAATCACTAAGCCCATACGCTCTTGCGATTCGTTACCAATAATTTCTTTTGCAGATAAAGTTGGATCACCTACGGGCAATTTATCCATATCAATCAAACCACCTGTTGCTTCTACTAATTCTGATAAACAGTTTAAGTGCCCACCTGCACCGTGATCGTGAATCGATACAATTGGATTGTTATCACTTTCAACCAAACCTCTAATGGCATTTGCTGCGCGCTTTTGCATTTCGGGGTTTGAACGTTGAATCGCATTTAACTCAATACCTGAGCCAAATGCTCCTGTATCGGCTGATGAAACCGCTGCTCCACCCATACCAATGCGGTAGTTTTCACCACCTAAAATTACAATTTTATCACCAGCTTTAGGTGTTTGTTTAATGGCCTGATTTAACTTGCCATAACCAATACCTCCAGCTTGCATAATTACTTTATCATAACCAATTTTACGGTTGTTTTCGTGATGCTCAAAAGTAAGCACCGAACCTGTAATTAAAGGTTGACCAAATTTATTACCAAAATCAGAAGCACCGTTTGATGCTTTGATTAAAATATCCATCGGTGTTTGATACAACCAAGGTCTTTCGGCCATGCCGTTTTCCCATGCTCTATCGTTTTCTAAACGCGAGTATGATGTCATGTAAACCGCAGTTCCAGCCAATGGTAATGAACCTTGTCCACCTGCTAAACGATCACGGATTTCTCCTCCCGAACCAGTTGCTGCTCCATTGAAAGGCTCAACCGTAGTTGGGAAATTATGTGTTTCGGCTTTTAATGAAAGCACCGAATCAAATTCTTTTTCTTCGTAAAAATCAGGTTTGTCAGCGCTTTTAGGAGCAAACTGTGTAACCTTAGGACCTTTTAAAAATGCAACGTTGTCTTTGTATGCAGAAACAATTTCGTTAGGATTGGTTTCTGAAGTTTTTTTGATGAGTTTGAATAATGAAGTTGGTTTTTCTTCTCCATCAACCACGAATGTTCCGTTAAAAATTTTGTGGCGACAATGCTCCGAGTTGGCTTGCGAGAAAGCAAAGATTTCGGAGTCGGTAAGTTTACGACCAATTTTAACAGCCAAATTATTCAAATACTCCACTTCCTCGCTACTCAATGCCAAACCTTCCGATTTGTTGTATGAATCAATATCGGTAATTTCTATAATAGGTTCGGGGTTGATATTGATGGTATAAATTTCCTGATTCAATTCGGTATACTTTTGTGAAAGCATAGGGTCGAACGCAGTGTAATCAGCCGATACTTTTTCAAACTCTTCAATACGAATAATACCGCTAATGCCCATGTTTTGGGTAATTTCAACCGCATTAGTACTCCAAGGAGTAACCATGGCAGCACGCGGACCAACAAAAAAATCGGTTAAAACCGATTCGTCAAGTTTGCGGGCACCGCCAAAAAGCCAATTTAATTTCTGTGTATCCTCGGTTGAAATTTCAGGTTGTGATTGAATTGCGTATACCGTATTGTTCTGGTTTACAAAAAAATGAATCATTTTATGTAGTAGTTGGATGGATGTATTGAAAGCGCAAAGTTAATTTAATTACCCAATAAGAGAAGTGGATTAATACACATAATTCCCACTATTTTGAT
>JBFYQC010000194.1:0-11883 GCA_041302975.1 Bacteroidota bacterium | reverse complement strand
ACGTTAATTTGTGCAATACTCGTCAAACTGAAAAAGGTTAATGCTAATGCAAGCAAAAACCTTGTTTTGTCAAGTAGTTTTTCTTTCATGTGTTTGTTTGTTTTTTGTTTGATGTTTGTTTAATTTTTACTTAATTTTAATGTTTTACTACTTCATGTTTTGGGTTTATTTATCTAATTTTAATGTTGATTTAATAAAACTAAATTATTAAAAAGAAATTAAAAGTCAACTTTTGTGTACACAAAACATGGTGGGTGTTGATAAAGTGTGGCCTGTTTCATTGCTATTTCTCTGTTAATCAGGGTTGTTTAAGGGTGAAAAAAAATAAAAAAAAGTCGTCTTGTGAATAGTTTAATCATGAACTTACATTTGCTAAATGTTCAGCAATTATTTAAAGGATATAATTAGCAGATTGCCCGATACTCCCGGGGTTTATAAGTACTTTGATAAAGAAGGGACTCTTATATACATTGGTAAAGCCAAGAAGTTAAAAAAACGAGTTAGTAGCTATTTTACTAAAAACCATCACGATAGTCGAAAAACGGCCATGATGGTTGAGCGCATTACAGATATACAGTTCACTCTTGTTGATAGTGAAGTAGATGCATTGTTATTAGAAAACTCACTAATAAAGAAGTTTCAACCTAAGTTTAACATTAATCTAAAAGATGATAAAACTTATCCATTTATCTGTATCAAGAAGGAGCCATTTCCAAGGATTACCTATACGCGTAACATAATAAGAGATGGTAGCGATTATTATGGGCCTTATGCTAATAAGGGTATGATGTGGACTATATTAGAGTTGATTAAAGCACTTTATCCAACACGCACATGTAGCTTTAATTTAACAGAAGAAAATATAAAAGCCTATAAATTTAAGGTGTGTTTGGAGTATCAAATAGGTAATTGTAAGGCTCCGTGTGTAGGTTATCAAACTGAGGCAGCGTATTTAGAAACCATTAAAGAGATTAAGAGTATATTAAAAGGCAATATCACTGATGTTAAAAACCATTTGCGTTTTTTAATGAGTAATGCGGCTGAAGAATTAAAATTTGAAGAGGCTGCCATATATAAACGTAAACTTGAGTTATTAGATAATTATCAAAGTAAATCCACCATTGTTAGTCATCAAATACACGATGTTGATGTGTTTAGTATTGTTGCTGATGAAAAGTTTGCATTTATTAACTTTCTAAAAGTGGCCAATGGAATGATTATTCAAACCCAAACTTTTGAGGTGAAGAAAAAATTGGAGGAAACAGTTGAGGAATTACTAGAGTATGCTATAGCAGAAGTACGCGAGCAATATAAAAGCACATCACGAGAAATTATTGTTCCGTTTAAACTTGATTTGGAAGATGATAAAATAACATTTACGGTACCCAAACTTGGTGATAAAAAGAAACTACTCGATTTGTCATTAAAAAATGCCATGTTTTACAAACGTGATAAATTAGAACAATACGACAGACTAAACCCTGAATTGCGCGTAGATAGGTTGATGGCACAGATGCAAAAAGATTTACGATTAAAAACACCTCCTAAACATATTGAGTGTTTTGATAACTCAAACATACAAGGTACCAATCCCGTATCGGCTTGTGTGGTTTTTAAAGATGGGAAGCCTAGTAAAAAAGATTATCGTCATTTTAAAATACAAACAGTAGTAGGGCCTGATGATTTTGCAACCATGCGTGAAGTTGTACATAGAAGGTATAAGCGTGTGTTGGAAGAAAATGAACCATTACCCGATTTAATTGTAATTGATGGTGGAAAAGGTCAACTAAGCTCTGCCATAGAGAGTTTAACTGAATTAGGTTTGTACGGTAAAGTACCTGTTATCGGTATTGCAAAAAGGTTGGAAGAGTTATATTATCCTGAAGATGAATTTCCTCTTTACTTAGAAAAGAAAAGTGAAACGTTAAAAGTAATTCAACAAATAAGAGATGAAGCGCATCGTTTTGGAATTACACATCACCGTAATTTAAGAAGTAAAAATACTTTTGTTAGTGAGTTAGATGCAATAAAAGGTATCGGAAAGGAAACAACTAAGTTATTGCTAAGCGAATTAAAGTCTGTTAAGAAAATCCGTGAAGCAACTTTAGATCAGCTTTCGAGCATTATAGGTAATGCAAAAGCAAAAATGGTTTGGGACCATTTTAATACACATAAGATTGTTTAAAACCTATCTTTTAAATAACGTTTTTTTGAATATTTTTGTTACACGAAATTTTTAACAATTAAATAAAACTAAGATGAAAAAATTATTACTTTCTATTTTGATGCTAACTGGTATTGCTTCCTTTGCACAACAGGACATCCAAGTTACGCTTACTTCTCCTGCAGCTGGTGATATCATTAGAAAAGGTGTTGCATTTGACATTAACTACACCATCACTAACAAAGGCGTTGCTTTAACAAGTGCAGATTCAATTATTATTGTTTTTACAGTAAACAATTCGTTAGTTCAAACCCAAAGTGGCCCTGTAGCTCAACTTTACACTGGTGGTTTAGCTGTTGGTGCTAGCGTTAACCGCTCTTTAACAGGTTTAGCATTAAACTTTAATACTGCAGGTAACGCAAATATTTGTGCAATTGCTGTATTAGATGGCGATTCTGTTAATACTACAGACAACGCTGGTTGTGCAGCTGTTAGCTTACAATTTAATGTTGGTGTTGATGAGTTAAGCAAAGCTGCTCAATCATTAAATGTTTATCCTAATCCAGCTTCTGATTTAGTTAATTTCTCTATTGATTATAACAAAGCTGCATCAGTAAAAATGATGGACATTACAGGTCGTGTTATCGAAACTGTTAACTTCGACATGAACAATGCGCAAGTTGATGTTCGTAATTACAATGCCGGTATATACATGTATCAAGTTTTAGATAACGAAGGTCAGGTTATTAAAGCGGGTAAAGTAACCGTTAACAACTAATTAAGCTTTTACAATTTTAAAGCGCCATAACCGAAAGGTTATGGCGCTTTTTGTTTTTTAAACTTTAAAAATAGATACATCTGTAATATCAAAGTTGTATAATTTTATAATACACTTTAGGCTTGTGTAACGTAACTGATTAAAGTAAAATATTAGTCTTTAAATAGTAGCATGAATGGTTACGCTTTCTAATTTTTTTTGTTTAGATAGTACAATCACAATCGTTAATCGTATAACATATAGTATAGAAACAAATTGAAGCGCTCTGCTTATTTCTTAGAAGTGAATAAACATCACTTTTGAAATTGTAAAACTAACAATAGTTCATTGTTTGTGTATCCATCAAAGCCCGAATTTATTCGGGCTTTATGTTTAATAAACTTCTATGTCTTTAATATGTGTCCTGATATTCTCTGGTACGGTAACTTTTTCTTTTGTTTTTTACCTAATAAAACCATTACATCTTGAGCCTCTGCAACACATTTGTTTTGGTCGTTGTATAACATATGACTCAATCCGAAACTTGATTTTTTATATAAGTGATGCTGTTTTTTGACCTAAAGTTGCCAGGATAATATATGGGTTTTATCTACCTGTATTATGTACTTAAAAGCATGGATATAATACCATCGTTCTTGTAAATGCCTAATAATTTTGATTGCTCCTGATAATTTACTCGTGCCGATTGTACATACTTAAAATACATCACGTTGTTTATGTGTTTAAAAATATCTAGGTCGCACCAATCAATGCGTAAAATTATTCCAATTGGGTATTTAGCTTCATTGTATTAAGTGGTATAATAAAGCAAATAAAAAAACGCGACAGAAATGAATTTACAATCTGTCGCGTTTGTTAGAAAAAAATTAATGTTACGCTAAAGTATCAATAACATCTTGTTTGGTAATAATGTGTATATCGCCAACTAAGGTTTTCATTAATACTGCGCTGTTATCTTTTGTTATCAGTTTTGATACTTCTTCTAAACTGGTGTCGGGGTGCACAAATGGGAAAGGCTTTTGCACAACAGCATCCAAGTTTGCTGATTTTAGTTCAGGATGTTCGATTAGTTTACTGTATAAGTGAGAGTCGTTTAACGAACCAACAAACTCTCCGTTGTTATTCACTACAGGAATTTGCGATATATCAAACTTACGCATTTTACTTACTACATCACCAACATTATCATTCATATTAGCGGTAACCAATTTCAGGTGTTTATGTCCTTCTATTAAATCAATGGCTTTGGGTTGATTGTTTACTAAAAATCCTCTATCACGCATCCAATCATCGTTAAACATTTTACCCAAATAGCGTGTACCGTGATCATGGAAAATAACCACCACCAAGTCGCCCGGCTTAAACATTTCTTTCATTTGCAATAAACCTGCCATTGCGCTTCCGGCTGAGTTGCCTGCAAATATTCCTTCTTCACGCGGTATTCTGCGGGTCATAATAGCTGCTTCTCTGTCTGTAACTTTTTCAAAATGGTCTATTACACTAAAATCAACATTAGCTGGTAAAAAATCTTCGCCAATACCTTCGGTTATGTATGGGTAAATTTCATTTTTATCAAAAATGCCGGTCTCTTTGTATTTTTTAAATACCGATCCGTAGGTATCAATGCCTAATATTTTAATATTTGGATTTTTTTCTTTTAAGTATTTTCCTGTACCGCAAATGGTTCCGCCTGTTCCAACACCCACAACTAAATGTGTAACTTTACCTTCTGTTTGTTCCCATATTTCAGGGCCGGTTTGTTCGTAATGAGCTTGTGAGTTGCTTAAATTATCATATTGGTTTGGCTTCCAAGAATTAGGAATTTCTTTCTCTAAACGTGATGAAACGGAGTAGTAAGAACGTGGATCTTCAGGGTCAACATCGGTAGGACAAACAATTACCTCTGCGCCAAAAGCCTTTAGTGCGTCTACTTTTTCTTTGCTTTGCTTATCGGTAGTTGTAAATACACAATGGTAACCTTTTATAACGGCAGCAATGGCTAAGCCCATTCCGGTATTTCCACTGGTTCCTTCAATAATTGTGAAGCCAGGCTTTAATTTGCCTGAATTTTCCGCATCTTCAATCATTTTTAAAGCCATACGGTCTTTAATTGAATTACCCGGGTTGGTGGTTTCAATTTTTGCAACTACGGTGCAAGGTAAATCTTTGGTTATTTTGTTTAATTGTACCATTGGCGTATTACCAATAGTGTCGAGTACGTTTTTATGCCACATGTGGGCAAAGATAAGTTTAATTTTTTATTAGGCCTTAGGTTAACAAATAGGTAATAAGGGTAAATTTTTAATTGCTTTAAAAACGTTATTAATAAAATAACCACTGAAATTAAGTGGTGTGTTAATTATCACTTTGATATTACCCGTAGTTTTTCTTACTTGTGCTTGGTATTAACTAATATCAAACCATTAACAGAACTAAATAATATGAAAACGAAAGAAGAGATTGTTAAAGACTGGTTACCTCGTTACACAGGCCGTCCGTTAGAGTCGTTTGGCGAATATATTTTACTTACAAATTTTGCTAACTACCTTACACTATTCGCGCAAAAATTTAATGTTGAAGTAGTGGGTACCGATAAGCCTATGCAAAGTGCAACAGCCGAAAATATTACCATTATTAATTTTGGGATGGGCAGTGCAATGGCCGCTACCGTTATGGACTTGTTATCGGCTATAGAGCCTAAAGCCGTTTTGTTTTTGGGCAAGTGTGGCGGGTTAAAAAAGAACACCCAACTGGGGGATTTAATTTTACCTATTGCTGCCATTAGGGGCGAGGGTACAAGTAATGATTATTTGGTTCCTGAAGTTCCTGCATTACCCTCGTTTAGGTTACAAATGGCAGTATCGGCAAGTATTGTAAAGCACAATAAAGATTATTGGACTGGCACAGTTTATACCACCAACCGCAGGGTTTGGGAACATGACGAAAAATTTAAGGAGTATTTACGCAGCACACGTGCTATGGGTATTGACATGGAAACAGCTACTATTTTTGTGGTGGGCTTTACCAATAAAATACCTAAAGGAGCTTTACTTTTGGTAAGTGATAACCCTATGACTCCTGAAGGTGTGAAAACCTCAAAAAGTGATCAATCGGTAACCTCAAAATTTGTTGAAGACCATTTATCTATTGGTATTGATGCATTGATTGAGTTGCGCGATTCTGGTGAATCTGTTAAACATTTACGTTTTGAATAACTTATGATAATTGATTTAAGAAGTGATACCGTAACTAAACCCACCCCTGAAATGTTGCAAGCTATGATGGCTGCTCAAGTTGGTGATGATGTATATGGTGAAGATACAACAGTTGCTGCTTTAGAACAGCAATTAGCTGATGATTTTGGCATCGAAGCAGGCCTATTTTGCCCAAGCGGAACTATGACCAACCAAATTGCCATACGTGTGCATGCAAGACCAGCTACCGAAGTTATTTGTGCAGATAATGCACATGTTTTTAAATACGAGGGTGGAGGCATTGCAGCAAATACAGGTGCTCAAGCGCGTTTATTGCCAAGTACCTATGGCAAAATTAATTCATCGCAAATAGCAGAAGTTATTAATGCCGAAGATGTACATTTTCCGCGAACGGCATTGGTTTGTTTGGAAAATACAAGCAACCGAGGTGGTGGCAGTATTTATACCTTAAAGGAAATGAATGAAGTGGCCAATTTGTGCAAACAACACAAATTGCCATTGCACCTTGATGGTGCCAGAATTTACAACGCATTAACTGAAGGAGATTATACTGAAAAAGATTTGGGTAAAAATTTTAACAGCATATCAGTTTGTTTAAGTAAAGGTTTAGGCGCACCTATTGGTTCTGTATTGTTGGGTAATAAAGCTTTTATTCATGAAGCTAAACGAGTGCGTAAACTCATGGGCGGAGGTATGCGCCAAGCCGGTTACTTAGCTGCTGCCGGTATTTATGCAATAAAGCATCATGTTGTGGGTTTAAAACAAGACCATGCGCATGCCAAACAAGTAGCAGATGTTTTAAATCAGAATAATTTGGTAGTGGGGATGATGCCGGTGGTTACCAATATTGTTATTTTTAAGTTGAAAGATGCTGCCACGGCTGATGCGTTACAGCAACAACTAAAACAACAAAACATATTGGCCAATAAAGTATCTGCAACTGAGTTACGTTTTGTATTTCATTTAGATGTAACTCCTGTTATGGTAAATAAACTGTGCAGTGCAATTGAAGTGTTTAAAGGGTGATTAAATGGTGTTTAAACATCGTCTAGATAGACTTTCATGGGTGGTCATATACTTCTAAAGTGAATGAAGCCCATTTTAATATAGACAACTACTTGTTGATACTAACCCAAAGTGTGGTGTAAACAATATAAAGTGCTGTTATGTAATTGCTTTAATTTGTTTGATAGCCACTAATACTTAATTGTCCAGAAATCAATGCTGCTTAAAGTAGCGAGTTAGAATTTGCCATAAAACATTATTTTCACACAATAAATGAAACTTGCAGTTATTCAAAAGTTTAAAACGAAAATTCCAGGGTATATGATGTTATTAACTACAAAACATTTATTTAAACAATTTAGTTTATGTGCACAAGGAAGAAAAGCCTGCGTTAACCGAACCTTTTCATTATTCCATAACCAGCAAAGCCATGAATAATAATTATAACTTAGAAATAAAATTTAAGTATTTAGGAAAAGAGCTTATCGAAGAACTTTGTAATGTATCTGCTGTTAAAACTTTTCCTGCCAATACGGAATTAGTTAAAGAAGGTCAATACATCAAATATATTCCAATCGTTTTAAATGGACTTGTAAAAGTATTTACCCAATTTGAAGAAAAGGAGCTCTTGCTTTATTATATAAAACCAGAACAAAGTTGTATCATGTCGTTTTCTTCTTGTATTAATGATGATATTAGTAAAGTATTTGCAATAACTGAAGAAGAAAGTACGGTTTTACTAATACCTTCTGATAAGATTAAAAACTGGGTAATACATTTTCCTACCATTAATATGCTTTTTTATCAGCAATATGAAATGAGGTACTCAGAGCTTGTTGATACCATTCATCAATTACTTTATTACAAACTAGATAAACGAATTTTAGATTATCTCTTGGAAAAAGTGACTGTAAAAGGGAAAAATCCGATTAAAATATCGCATAAAGAAATTGCTAATGACCTAGGAACAGCTAGAGAGGTTGTTAGTAGGATTGTGAAAAAGCTTGAAAAACAAAATCGACTTAAGCAATACCACGACAGTATTGAAATAATAATATCCTAGTGACTTTAGTTACTGCACAGGCATTTTTCTTTTCACATCTTTGTTATGCAATAAAAAATATGAAAACAATTTACAAATTTATACTTATGTGCGTTTTGTGTTTTGCCATCATATCTTTTATTGTATTAAGCGTAAAATTTTTAAACAAATAAAACAGTCAAAAAATGAAAAAGAACATGTCTTCATCCGACAAAATTATTAGATTAATAATTTCGGTAATTATGGTTACTCTTTATTTCACAAACATCGTTGATGGTACGTTAGGGATAATTTTACTTGTATTGGCTGGTGTATTTACTTTAACAAGTATAATCAGCTTTTGTCCGCTGTATGCAATCTTTGGTGTTTCAACTTGTTCTGTTAAAAAACAATAATTAAATGTTAGGCTGCTAACTTTTAAGTTTCCTAGGTATTTTCTAGATTTAAGTAAAGAAAAACGGTTTAATGAGCCATTCATTAAACCGTTTTTGTACTTTTTATTTATTGTTAATTAGTAAGAATAAAACGAGTAAAAGCCTCTGCTGCCATTGGCGTAAAGTCCTTCTATGAGCAATTGCCCTCTGCCGGTTTCTAAGTCTTTAATTAAATCTTCGGCTTTGGTGTATGTTTTTTTGTTAAACGAGGTAATGATAAAATCTTCAGGAATACCCATGTTTCTGATGCGACCGTTTTTAATATTGCTGATTTTTATACCCGATGGTATGCGATATTTTTCGGCCTCCACTTTTGATATCATGGTAAAATCAGCACCCAATACAGTTGAACTTACACTTTGTTTACGGGTAATTTCTGTGTTGCCTTCGCGGTTAATCAACTTCACATACATATCAAGGCTTTTGCCATCGCGCAACAAGGTAATTTTAACTTTGTCGCCAGGGCGGTAATAACTTACTTGTTCATCAAAAAAAGCTTTACTTTCAATTTCACGTTCGTTTACTTTTATAATTACATCGCCATTTTTTATACCTGCGGTTTCACTTGGCCCGCTTGGTAATACGTATTGCACATATACGCCAAGGTTATTGTTAATGTTTAATTTTTCGGCAAGTGGTGCATCAATGTCTTTAATATCCATGCCGGTAAAGCCACGTTGTACTTCATTGTATTCAATTAAATCGCGCACAATTTTTTGAACCAAGTTTGATGGTATGGCAAATCCATAACCACTATAAGCACCCGTGTTTGATGCAATGGCAGTATTTATTCCCACCAACTCACCATTGGTATTTACCAATGCGCCACCACTGTTTCCAGGGTTAATGGCGGCATCAGTTTGTATAAAACTTTCTATAGGAAAACGGTTGTTTACTACATTAATGTTACGGCCTTTTGCACTAACAATACCTGCGGTAACAGTACTGGTTAAGTTAAACGGATTACCCACAGCTAAAACCCATTGGCCAATTTTTACATCATCGCTGTTCCCAAAAGTAATGTGCTGCAATCCATTGCCTTCTATTTTTAATAAAGCCAAGTCTGTTGATCCATCGGTGCCAATAACTTTAGCTTTGTAACTGTGCTTGTTATTATTGGTAATTACTTCAATTACATCAGCATCTTTTACTACATGCAGGTTGGTAACGATATACCCATCTGCACTAATAATTACACCACTACCAGAACTGGTTACGGGGCCACGTCTGCCAAAAAAATCCCAAGCCGACCAAAAATCATAATACGGATCGGCTGCTTGTTGGTTGCTTATGGTTTTAATAAATACCACCGTTGGTGTGGTAACTGCAGATGCTTTAATCATGTCATCGCCACCAGCTGCTTGAACACCTTTATAGTTTACATTATTATAAATGTTTTGTTCTTGGTTGGTTGATACACCTTGTGTTAAAACAACCTTATTGGGTAATAAAAAATAAAAACTTGCTGCACCTGCCAAACCACTGGCAAATCCAAGTGCAATTAAACTTAGTTTGGTTCTCATTTGCGGTCTATTTTTTGAACGAAAATAATCATTTGTAACTCAAAAAATCAAACGGGAAAACCTATTGTTTGGTGTAAACAATATTGGCTTTTAACACTAAATTATGAAGTGTTTGATTAGGTGTATTGGTAATCAAGCTGATTTGTTTTTCTACTTTTCCAATGTCGTAGTTGGTATTATAAGTTACGGTAATGGTTGCCTTTTTACCTTTTTTTATGGGTTTGCTGTAATCAAAATCTGTGGTGGTGCAACCACAGGTGCTAAATATTTTACGCACAAATAAAGGCGTTTTACCTTTATTGGTAATGGTAAAAGTAACATTGTGTGTTGATTGTGTTTTTACTTGTCCTAAATCAATCATTGGTGTTATTGCTTCAAAAATGGGCGGATTTGCTTTTTCCTTTTCAGTTAGTTTATCAAAATCTTCTACAATGTTTGCACGTACCAAAAACTTCTTTTTAGGTTCTAAACTATCATCAGTATGAACAATTACCTCATCTAGTTTTTTTCCGTAATCATTCGCCTCATTGGCTTTGTATTTAAATTTAAAACCAACTTCTGAGTTTGGGGAGATATGGTCTTTATACTTGGTAACGGTCATATATTTTGGAGCATCAATACCATATATTTTAATGGTTTTTGCAGTTGGGTTGTAAATAGTTCTGTACAGCGAATCTGATGCATGGTTGAGTATTGCAGGGAATTTTACTTCATAAGAATCAAATAGGGTATTCCCTTGTTTTGAAGGATATGCTTTGGCTACTCTAGCATTCACATCATCAACAAAGACATTAAATTTCAAGTAATATACATTGGGTTCACCATCTGTAAATACAGTTATGGTTTTGGTTTGATTACCACTTAACTCTTTTGGGAAAAAATAAACTTCAATTTCACCTTTTTGATCAAACGCAATGGGTTTATTATCCCATTTAGGTTTAGAGCATCCACAATCAGGTTTTATATTGGTAATAGTGGTTTTGCCTTTACCAATATTGCGGTACTTGTAAACCAATTTAATGGGTTCTTGCTTATCTTGAACGGAGCCTAAACTAATAAATGTTTGCTCAAAAAATAATGCTCCTTTTTCGGTTACTGCTTTAGGTTTTGTTTTTGTGCTTTTTTGAGCAACGCTAACTTGTGTAGTAAACAAAATTACTAGGGCAGTAGCAAATGTGTATGATAATCTAATAATATTCATGTAAATGTGTTGTTAATGTTAAGCCTATGTGTAAGCTATTATTTGTTGATGTAAAAATTAAGGATTCAGTTGCATGGTAAACCTATCAGCATCGGCTGTAACGGGAAAGTTTGTTCTGTATTGGTTTATTATCTCTTTATTAATCACATGTATAGCAATTTCTTCTGTTATTGTTTTCTGATAAACAATATTTCCTAATGGGTCTATAATACTCGAGTTGCCACTGTGGTTAATTTTGTTTCCATCTTCACCAACTCGGTTTACAGCTACCACATAACTTTGGTTTTCTATTGCGCGGGCTTGCAATAAAACTTTCCAATGTTCTGCTCTTCTCTCTGGCCAATTGGCCACAATAAAAATGGCATCGTAGTCGTGTTCACTTGTTCTGCGTGCCCATACAGGAAAACGTAAATCGTAACAAACCAATAACCTAATTGAAAATCCTTTGTATTGTACTATTACTATTTCGTTGCCCGCTTTAAAGTGGTTATTTTCTTTGCCAATACTAAACAAATGATGTT
>JBFYQC010000193.1:0-2636 GCA_041302975.1 Bacteroidota bacterium | reverse complement strand
CCTATTGCAACACATCAAGCCAAACACGATTCGTTAAATAAAATCTCTCAATACCAAACCCAACAATTGGTTGATGCGATTCATACCAACAATCCCCAGCAAACAGCACTGGTTCAACAAGCGTTACAAGAAACCATCAAGCAAAAACAAGAAACGCGCAGCCAAACTTTAAAGCTGATTAAAGAAGCCGATAAAACAGCCGATGTAAACGATACCAACTACATATTTTTATACTTTGTTACCCAAAACTTACCCAAAGGTTTAATCGGGTTATTGATTGCGGTGATATTTTTAGCTGCTTGGGGAAGTATAGCTGCTGCATTAAACTCATTGGCCTCATCAACTGTAATTGACGTATACAAACGTTTGTGGTACCCCGATAAAAGTGATGAACATTATTACAATGCATCGCGCTGGATTACGTTATTTTGGGGATTATTTTGTATTGCCACGGCCATGTTTGCCTCTCAACTAGGCAGTTTAATTGAAGCTGTAAACATTTTAGGCAGTTTGTTTTATGGCACCATGTTAGGTATTTTTGTGGTGGCATTTTACATGAAAAAAATTGGCGCAAGGGCCGTGTTTTATGCTGCTATTATTGCCGAAACGGGAGTTATTGCCGTTTATGTGGCCGACATCGTTTCTTTTCTTTGGTTAAACGTAATTGGTTGTTTATTGGTGATGTTATTTGCGCAAATCATTACCTGGTTTAAAGCAGAGTAATAAACTACAAAACTTTATGGTCTTCACATTTTAGTGCTGATTAGGGTTACAAAAAAAGGGCTGCCTCGTTACCGAAGCAGCCTATTTTATACTTAATATCAATGGATGATTATTTCTTTTTGCCAGTACCGGCAGCTTTCCACTCTTCCAAAGCTTTTTCAACTTGCGCTTTGTACCAGAAACTCTCTAGGTTTTTATCGCCCAATTCTTTTGCTTTTAAAGTATATGCATAAGCATCTTTTGTCATGCCTTTTGCAGCTAAAATTTGTGCTTTAACCCAGTTGTTAAACCAATGGTTTTGTAGTGTTAAACTTAAGTTTACATACTCTAATGCTTTGTTGTAATCTTTTTGATCGAAGTAGTAACGAGCAGCATTATTGTACTGTGCCCAAGTAGCACCTAAAGTTTTGTCGATGTTCTCAACAGCTTGTTTGCTTGTAGCCAAAACAACTTTAAACGTAATACGAATTTTTTCCCACTCCATGTTTACTGAGGCCGACTCTTCTGTAAAATCGCTGAAGCTGTATTGTAAACGCTCGCGACTTGCAACATTAGTTGGAGTTACGTTAAAACGTACCACATCATTTTCTTGCTTATATGACTCTTCTGAAGCACCTGCATCTTTGTTGATGATTACCGTCCAAACTAAGCTGGTAGGAATCATAAAAATACTGTAAGTACCTTTACTAACTGCTGCACCTTCAATGGTAACATCTTTACTAAAAGTAATTTTGGTTGCACCATTTGCGCCTGCTCTCCATACTTTTTCAAATGGTACTAAACCGCCCCAAATGTTACGACCTTTTACAGAAGGGCTGCTATAATCAATGGTAATATCTGTTAAACCCACTTGTTGCATAACACTTGCTTTCGGGCTTGGTTGTGGCAATTGTAATTGTGCATTAGCCACAGATAACTGAAGCGCCAGCGCTCCTGCTAATAATAATTTTACTGTCTTCTTCATATGTATTAATTGGTGTGTTTTATTTATAATATAACCTATGTAATGATAAATGGTTTTACAAATTTGGTGTACGTCCACCATCTACAGGCACATTGATACCCGTAATGTATGAGGCATATTCACTTGATAAAAATGCAATGGCATATGCAATTTCTTGTGGCGTTGCAAATCTACCCATTGGAATTTCATCTGTCATTTCTTTGCTCACCTCTTCAATGCTGTGGTTTTGTTTTGATGCTTTACTTTCAATAATTTGTTTTAAACGATCGGTTCCGGTAGCACCCGGTAAAACATTATTAACAGTTATGCCATGCGGAGCCAACTCAAAACTAAGTGTTTTTGCCCAATTACCTACAGCTGCACGAATGGTGTTTGAAACGCCTAATCCTTTTAAAGGCGCTTTTACCGAAGTAGATATCACATTGATAATACGACCATAACCACTGGCTCGCATACCATCAACAACAGCTTGTGCCAATACCTGATTACACAATAAATGATTAGTAAAAGCAGCTGTATACTCATGCAATTCAGCTTCAATGGCTAAACCAGCAGGTGGCCCACCGGTGTTGTTCACTAAAATATGATACACTTTAGGTTCGTGAACTTTTTGCTGTATTTTTTCACGTAAGTCTTCCGGCTTACTAAAATCAGCTGCTATATAATCATGTACTTGTCCTTTGGTAGTATCTAAATCGCGTATAATGCGGCTTAATATACTTTCGTTTCTCGAAATCATGGTAACATTGGCTCCCAACTGAGCCAGCAAAATTGCTGTTGCATTACCAATTCCTTTGGTGGCGCCACATACAATGGCATTTTTTCCTGTTAAATCTATATTCATACAATACTTTACTGTAGGCCGCTAAAGAGCCTTTCTAACTTTTCTTTCTTTAATATTTTTTGTCCGGTTTGACCACTGGCAATTAGCCGCTCGCCTACTTTGGCT
>JBFYQC010000192.1:0-10711 GCA_041302975.1 Bacteroidota bacterium | reverse complement strand
AACTGTTGTTGTATTCTGAAGCTGTAGCCCATTTAAAATCTATATTTTTTAAGTTACAATTGGCCGTAAACGACATTAACTTAACCGGAAGTACACTGTTTGTATTTTGAATGGTGATGGCTCCTGCTGTAGTTAATCCCCTTCCTAAAATAGATGAATTTGGCAATAAACTAATCGCCCCATTCGCAATAACTGTTCCTTTAAAAACAGTGCTATCGCCCAAAGTAAATGCACCATTCACTTGCCAGTATACATTGTTAAAGTTTGCCGAATTAATCAATAAAATTTGTGTTGCAATGGATGTTGACAAAGCCCCATTTACTTTAATTACAAATACAGCATTGGAATTACCCAAAGCATTTAAAGTTAATGTTCCGTTAATGGATGCAAGTGTGGTGATACAATAAACTTTAGGTGTAAGTATTTGTCCATTACCCAATGTGGCACCAATGGTACTGTCGCAGGTTAGTGCATTTAAGCTGGTATAAGCAGTACCTAAGTTTGCAGCAGCCAAAGCAGTAACCGAATCGGCTATGTGAATGTTGCCGTTAACTGTACCCGGAGGAAATCCGGTAAGTGCGCCCACATTTGTTCCAATATCTCCAGTTATAACAGAAGATCCGGTATTAGAAAATGCTCCAGCAGTGGAAAACAAAACAAATGTTGACGCCCTTCCTAAAATAGGCGCTTGTGCATAGTTTGCTTTAGAAAGTGTAAGTATCAACAATAAAAAGGTAAATGGTAAAAATAAAAACTTCATAATAATCGGATTTATGTGTGAATGATTTTTCACTGAGCAAAGGTCTACCCCATTACCTTACCAAGCGTTACACAATAAAAACGCGTAGTTGCATAATTAACGGGTTTATGGTTAGGGATTGAATTTATTTTATTCCATGATATCTAACTAAAGTTTGTTTAGCTTAAGAGAAAAACTTAATTTGAAATGCGTTGTATCAAGCAAAAGCCACATGAAAAACTTTTTAATCATCATCTTATTTTTTGTTACTGTTTCATTTATTGCAACAGATAAAAACAGACCTAATAAATCAAAATATTTCCCTAAGGATCTTGTTTATTATGCTCCACTAAAACAAGATTCGTTAGCACCATTTTACCTAAGCAGTCACCTTACCACAAATAAGGAATATCTTACATTTATTTTGTGGCAATATTTTACGGAAAGAAACAGCAGTGCTCAATACAAATGTGCTCACTCATTATTACCCCAAAACCAAGAAAAATCAAACAAATTATTCAATCCCAAATACGAGTTAGAGCCAATAACAGGGTTGACTAACGAACAAATAATGAATTATTGTATTTGGAAAACAGCAAGAACAAACGAATACATTTTAATAAAAGAAAAAAAACTAAGGTTAAACTTTAAAACCCTTTTGATTGACAATGTTTTTAGTTTGGAAACCTTTGTTTTAGGAGCTTATACAGGTGATGTAATTAAACAACCTGGTGAGTTCTACGAATTTGATGCTTGGCGACATGACGTGCCCAATTTTTTTCAGCCACCTATTTGGAGTGATGAGTTTATATTACCAACCTTTAGACTTCCGCAACCCATCGAACTAGAATATGCACTTTCGAAGCAATTTGATCTTTTTTCTGCTGAGGTAAAAACAATTGATGAATCAATTGAATTTTATTATACCGGCTTAAAAGTCGCAATTAAAAATTATTGGATAACAAATGGTGGTTTTAATGAAGGTGCCCAATTAGACCTAGAAAACAAAATTGATTTGTATTTTAACTACACTAATAATAGTGAAGAAAAAAAGACGAAACAATACAAGCCAGTTGAACGAGTTATTGAACCTGCTATCAAACCATCTAAGTATAGAAACTACAGTTTCATTCAACACATTATTAAAGACTCAACCACAGATTGTTTACAAAAAGATATTCATGGACAATTAAACAGCATTTGCAATCAGTTAATTATTAGCTCCGAGAATAACTTTCCAGTTTTTATTAAGTACCAACCTTTTTTACAGGAATACAACAAGAATAAATGTTACACTTACCAAGGTTATGTACCAGCGAATAGCAAGGAAGATATTGCAAATGAAGCTGGTTTTAGAGTAGCATTATTTGCCCCTCAGAAAAAATAGCTCACAAAAACGGCCGCTTGTTGAAATCAACAAGCGGCCGTTCAATATTAAAATCCACTCAAGTATTTACTTACTTCCCTCAGCGTAATACTTAAAGAAATAAGGAATGGTTTCTATACCTTTTAAGTAGTTTACAATGCCATAATGTTCGTTTGGCGAGTGCAGTGCATCACTGTCTAAACCAAAGCCCATTAATACCGATTTTAAACCCAATTCCTTTTCAAACATGGCTACAATCGGAATACTTCCTCCGCCACGTGTAGGCACCGGAGTTTTACCAAAAGTAGTTTCCATAGCTTTAGATGCTGCTCTATACGCTACGCTATCCGTTGGTGTTACCACAGGCTCGCCACCGTGGTGCGGACGAACTTCTACTTTTACACCTGCAGGTGCTATGCTTTCAAAGTGTTTTTTAAACAACTCGGTAATTTCATCGCTTACTTGATGTGGCACCAAACGCATGCTTATTTTTGCAAATGCTTTACTTGGTAAAACGGTTTTAGCACCTTCGCCAATATAACCGCCCCAAATACCATTTACATCTAACGTTGGACGGATACCTGTACGTTCTAGAACAGTGTATCCTTTTTCACCCCAAACATCACCTACATTTAAATCCTTTTTGTAAGCTTCCAAATCAAACGGAGCTTTGTTTAAGTCTTCGCGTTCTGCAGCAGTTAACTCAGCTACTTTATCGTAAAAACCAGGGATGGTAATGTGGTTGTTTTCATCATGCATGCTGGCAATCATTTTGGCCAACACATTTACAGGGTTAGCCACAGCACCACCATACACACCTGAGTGTAAATCGCGGTTAGGACCGGTAACTTCAACCTCTACATAACTCAATCCACGTAAGCCGGTGTCAATACTTGGGCAATCGTTAGCAATAATTGAGGTGTCAGAAATCAATACCACATCTGCTTTTAAACGCTCTTTATTGGCAATACAAAAATCGGCTAAGTTGTTACTTCCCACTTCCTCTTCACCCTCAATCATCATTTTAATATTACAAGGTAAAGCGTTGTTTTTCATCATGTATTCAAACGCTTTTACATGCATGTAAAACTGTCCTTTATCATCAGCCGAACCACGGGCAAAAATTGCACCTTCAGGGTGTAATTCGGTTTTCTTAATGGTAGGCTCAAACGGAGGCGTATCCCACAACTCTAGTGGTACAGCAGGTTGCACATCATAATGTCCGTATACTAACACGGTTGGCAAACTTGGGTCAATTATTTTTTCGCCATACACAATTGGGTGTCCTAGTGTTTTGCAGACCTCTACCTTATCAGCTCCTGCTTCACGCATACGCTCTGCCACAAAATCAGCAGCCTTGGCTACATCTCCTGCAAAAGCACTATCGGCACTAATGGATGGAATACGTAATAGCGCAAAAAGTTCGTCTAAAAAACGTTGTTTGTTTTGTTCAATGTACTGTTTAATATCACTCATAATTATGTTGTTATTGTGCTGTTAAAATATGGTTCGGTTGATGCGCATTTACCACATCAATAAATATTTGTGACATGGTTGGAAGCATCTCGGCAAATCTTATAATTTCTGTTTGGTTTAACAACTCCTTCAGCAAAATGTTGTTGGCTTCGTATTGTGGCTTTTTAATTTCATACACAAAGTGATTGTTATCAAGCTGTTTACTACTTGCCACTTGATAAGTATCAGGTAAAATAATTTGCGGGCTGGTACATTCTACATTAAAAATGTGGGTTCTAAATTGCTCGCGTACTTGTTTTACAGAACCATCCAATACCTTCTCCGATTTATTAATTAAGGCAATATCATCACACAATTGCTCTACACTTTCCATACGATGTGTGCTAAAAATAATGCTGCTGCCTTGTTGTTTTAACTTTAAAATCTCTTGTGTAATTAAATCGGCATTTATGGGGTCAAAACCACTAAACGGTTCATCTAAAATAATCAATTTAGGCTGATGCAACACTGTAGCAATAAACTGTATTTTTTGCTGCATACCTTTGCTTAACTCTTCAACTTTTTTGCCCCACCAAGCTTTAATTTCAAAACGTTCAATCCAATCTTTAAGCTTGTGCATGGCCTCCTTGCGGCTTAATCCTTTCAATTGCGCAAAGTACAAAAGTTGCTCACCCACTTCCATTTTTTTGTATAAACCACGCTCCTCGGGTAAATAACCAATTTGGTAAATGTGCTCCGGCTTAAGCAACTCACCATCAAAAAAAATCTCTCCTTTATCGGCTTGGGTAATTTGGGTAATGATACGAATTAAACTGGTTTTACCCGCACCATTTGGGCCCAGTAAACCAAATATACTGCCTTTAGGCACCAGCAAACTCACATCGTTTAATGCTTTGTGCGTGGCGTATTGTTTGGTTACGTGTTTCACTTCTAATATATTCATACAACGGGGCTTTTAAAGGCACAAAGTAAACCAAATAAAGCAAGGTTAAAATACCGTTTGTATAAAATCTGTTATTGTAGCTTATTGGCTTGTGCCAGACAGGATTTTAAAGCTTCTTCAGAAGTTTCGGAGCGCTAAGCCGGATTATCTTTCAATATATACTTACCTTTACATGTATGAAGAAACTAACACCTAAATCACTACAAAAAAAAGCGGCAACTAAATATTCAGTTACCGCTTTTTTAAAACTCTTTATTTACTAATCATGACCCATGCGCTCGCGCTTGGTTTTTAAGTAGTTTTCGTTGTGTTTGTTGGCCGGGGTTTTAATAGGTACATTCTCTACAATCTCTAATCCGTAACCAATTAACCCAGCACGTTTAGTTGGGTTGTTGGTCATTAAACGCATTTTATGCACCCCAATATCACGTAACATTTGCGCACCTACTCCATAATCACGTTCATCGGGTTTAAACCCTAATTGTACATTGGCATCAACGGTATCTAAACCTTGCTCTTGTAATTTATAAGCTTTTAATTTATTGGTTAACCCAATGCCTCTGCCCTCTTGATTAATATATATAATTGCACCTTTTCCTTCGTGCTCAATCATCTCCATCGATTTTTGTAATTGCTCACCGCAATCGCAACGCATGCTATGGAAAATATCACCTGTAATACAAGATGAATGCACACGCACCAATACAGGTTCGTTGGGTTCCCAGGTTCCTTTTTTTAGCACCAAATGTTCTTGTCCGTTATCTTTTTGTTCAAAAGCAATTAACTCGAAATTACCATGTTTGGTAGGCATTTCAACAGATATAATTCTGCGAATTAAACTTTCGGTTTTTAAACGGTATTCTATTAAATCTTTAATGGTAATTAACTTTAAATTAAAGCGCTCAGCCACCTTAATTAAATCAGGCAAACGTGCCATGGTGCCATCTTCATTCAAAATTTCAACAATACAACCTGCAGGTTCAAATCCTGCCAAGCGTGATAAGTCTATGGCAGCTTCGGTATGTCCTGCCCTGCGCAACACGCCTTCTTTATTGGCAATTAACGGAAATATATGACCTGGTCTACCCAACTCATCGGGTTTGGTATCGGGATTGATTAATGCTTGAACCGTTTTTGCCCTGTCTTGTGCGCTAATACCTGTAGTACAACCTTGAGTTAATAAATCAACCGAAACGGTAAAAGCGGTTTCGTGTACAGCATTGTTTTGTTTCACCATCAGGTTTAAACCCAACTCTTGGCTACGCTCGGGTGTAATGGGTGCGCATATTAAACCGCGACCATGAGTGGCCATAAAATTAATAACCTCAGGAGTTACATTGCGCGCAGCTGTTAAAAAATCGCCCTCATTTTCTCTGTCCTCATCATCAACAACAATAATTAACTTACCTTGTTTAATGTCCTCTATACCTTCTTCTATGGTATTAAATGTAAAACTCATAATGTGTATTATAAATTGCTTTGCAAATTAAGCTTGCTGTTGTGTATTATAAAAATTTAACAAGCGAGATATCACTTTGTTATTATGATATTGGTCAGTTGCCAACTGTTTTGCTGCATTACCAAGCTGTTCGGCTAACGCTGAATCTTGCAACAACTCAACAATACTTGCCGCAAAAGCTTGTGCATCGTCAGCCACCAAAAGGTGCTGTTTATGCTGCGCATCAATGCCTTCAACCCCAAGTTTGGTGGTAACAATAGTTTTACCCAAACTTAAACCTTCTAATATTTTAACCCTGATGCCGCTACCTGCAAATAAAGGCACAACCATAATTTGTTTGCTTTGCATAAACAGGGTGGCATCTTCTACCTCACCCAATACTTTTATGTTTTGGGTTTGATATTTTTTAAACGTAGCCGGCATGTTTTTACCTGCCATGTAAAAAATAGCATCAGGTTGTTGTTTAATTACCAGTGGCCAAACTTGCGTTACAAACCACTCCATGGCTTGTTGATTCGGTTGCCAATCCATGGCACCTAAATGAAAAACAGATTTGGGTTGAACCACCACTTTGCTCACCGTTTGTTTAAAATCAATACCTACAGGCAAAATAAACATGGGCTGTTTGCAGCCCAAAGCTTGCATGTCTGCTACATCTTTTTGTGTTAACGCAATAATGGCATCAAACTTTGGTAATACTTGTTGTTCAAATTTTTTTAAACGATTGGTGAGCAGTTTAATGTAATTTTTTTTGAGTATTTGTTGGGTTTGGTTGGCCAATGTTTCCCAAATTTTATACTCTACATTGTGTTGCCTGAGCCATATTTTGGCCTTGCTGTGTTTGCGCACCACATCTACATAAGGCGCAGTGTATAAGCCATCAAACAATATTAAATCAAATTGTTGTTGGGTAAGTATATCAACCAACAACTGCTGATATGTTGGTGTAATAAACCGTTGTATGTTGTACGATTTTTTGCTAAACAAATTAACAAACGCAGGCCAAGCCTTTACTCTATTATCAACAAAGGCGGTGTGTAATTTAGCCAAGCGGGTAAATGAAACCGGAAGTTTAGTTACATCTACTTGGTGTTTACTGGTGTTCATGGCCGCAAGTGTAATATCGCAACCGGCATCATTTAATCCTTTTAATAAATTGTAATGCGCCAATGTACCACCATCTTTAACTGGCCATGGCACACGGTTTACCAATAATAAAATGCGTGGTGCCATGTTATTTTTTACCTACTAAAAGTAAACGTTTAAATGCCGATTTCCACGAGGCTTTATCAAACAAACCCGAATCGGTTGAGGCCAAATAAGTAAGTACCATACCTACAGGAGCCAATATCATAACAGCCAACCACATGCCCATTGGCGCTGAAGTTGAAGCCGTTTTAACCATTTTTTCTCCGGTAATGGATATGATGTGGTATATAATATAGAATATCACCGATATCACCACAGGCATACCAAATCCGCCTTTGCGCACAATGGCACCAAATGGCGCACCAATAAAAAACATAATGATACAAGCCACACTTAAAGTAAACTTACGGTGCCATTCAATATCATATTTAATGCGGGTACGTTCGGTATCTCCCACATCACTTAAACTGTACTCAATATACCCCTTGGCCGAACGTGCATTATTTAATGCAGCGCTTACAACAGCTTGTTGCGAAAATTTAATGAGGTGCGTAAAAATACTATCGGGAATACCGCTTGCTGCAATGGGCTGTAGCTTTTGGTTCGAATCGGCAAAATGAAAATATGCGTTTAAGCTGGTGCGTAAGGCTTCGTTTTTTTGCAAAATTACGCCACCTAGTGAATCGTGCCCCTGGCTAAGTTGTACCACATTTAACATTTGGTGGTGATTTTTAAACAAACTTTCATCTGTACGGCTAAACTTAAAGGCTTGTAAATCGAATACAATTTCTTCTTCCTTAAAACTAAATGTGGTATGCGGATAAGTGCGGTCGTAACCTTGTTGCTTGTCCATTTCCTCGTAACGTGCACCGTTGTATAGGGTAAAAAACAAATAACGTTTATCATCGCCCATTACCATTTTGCCTTTTTCGGCAGTTATAATAACAGGTTTACTACCACCTTGACGTTGGTCGTAAATGACAATATCCGAAAGTTCGTCTGTTTCGGCATTACGTTTACCAACACGCATGCTAATACCTTCAATACCATTAAAAAACACACCATCTTGAATTAAAATGGTGGGTTTTTGTTGTTTAATATCGTACAACAACGAGCCCTTTTTTAAATTGGCCTCGGGTATTAACACATTTGAAGTAAAAAAACCAAAAACACCCAAAAACAACATCACGTATACAAGCGGCATAAACATACGCCAAATAGAAACACCTGCGGCCTTGGCTGCCACCAACTCATAAGTTTCGCCCAGGTTACCAAATGTCATGATAGAAGCCAATAAAATAGACAAAGGCAAGGCCATTGGAATGATACTGGCCGAAAAGTAAAACATCAATTGGGCAATAACCCAACCACTTAAACCCTTACCAGCAAGGTCGTCAATATACAGCCATACAAACTGCATTAACAATATAAACAGCACCACTAAAAACGTGGGCACAAACGACTTAGTAAATTGTCTTACAATTAATAGGTTTAACTTTTTCAAATACGCTTTATTTGAAGTGGAATGCAAAAATCAACATTTAAACTGACAAAACATGAACTGGATTTTATTTCGGATCCAATTTATATGCAGATGAAGCAAAAACTAATCCGAAACTTTTACGATGCCATGCATGGCATGGGTAGTTGGTTGATGAACAAGTATTACCCAAACAGTAAACTAAACTTTAAAGTAACCCGTGGCGAAAACTACTTGGATATGCCTTATTTGGTGCTGGATACACCGCAATTATCTGCCCAACACATGGAACACCATTTACGCATTATGCTATGGTGGGGACATTACATTAGCTTTCAATATTTTGTAAGGATAGATGCCATTACATTAACGAAAATTAACAGCTTAAAAGATTTACCCTACCTAATATTAACCACCGATAATTTATTTAACAACAACCTAGAAGATACTGATTTTACAAACATATCAGCGATAAACGAAATACATTTTGAACCCAACCAACTTACTAAAATTTGCCACCGCGTGGAGTTAAGCGAACTGGGAAATTTGGAAAAGCACGTGGAGGAGTTTATGGGGAAGCTGGGTTGATCCAACGATACCGAAGGTTTTCTTTGAGTCTCAGCTGTTATCGTTAACCACAACGAAAACAGCGATTTAACTGTGACCTCAGCCTATAACTTAAGTGTTTTTTTTTAAAAAATCTATAATGGTTCAACCTTCCATGCCAAGTTATTACCTCTGCGATAAAACACTCCCAAACCGAAGGCATAAAAACTCCATAGTATATTGTAGTTAAAAAAGCATAAAAAAAGGAGGCTTAGCCTCCTAATGATGTTTTAAGTTCGTGAACCTGGCTATCCCATAATTGAATAGCGTTTTCTTCATCCGCTTCATCTACAAAATCTGTAACCACTAAGGCTACATCATCTGTTAATTCGTCTTGTAATATTTCAAATTCAAAATACTCTTCAGGTTTTGCAGTTTTCCATCTAAACTTCATTCCTTTAGCGGCTGTCTTTTTTATTAATTCTGCAATTTGTTCATCTCCATCCCACTTAAACTTGTAGTTGTTGTTATATATATCTACATCATCGGCAAACCAAGTTGATAAGCCAGAAGGAGTACTGATACTATTGTATAAAATAGCAGGTGAAGATTTGATTGGGTACTCTAAGCGAATTTTTTTCTTTTTCGACATTCCTCTAATATTTTAGGTTTAGGATTAACGGTTATTCATCCGTCTCGTATGGCAAATATATGTTTTTAATCCACTTTGCAAACTTCTTGTACAACTTTTTAGTATTACAAATTCACCTTGCTAAAAACCAAGCAATTAGCCAATACTGTAACTGGTTATTGTACCTACAACAATCAACAATAAAATCATCAAGCAAAGTTAACGTTCCATTTTTTCACCAAAACTTAAATCACCAGCATCACCCAAACCAGGTATAATATAACCTTGCTCGTTTAAGGCGTTATCTAAAGCTGCTATCCATAGTTTATGGCCTTGTAAATGATTCATTAAATAATCAATACCGGGTTTACTGGCTATTAAACTTACCACATGTAACTGCTTGGGTGTGCCATAACGCAACAGCGCTTTGTAGGTTAACTCAATGCTTTGACCGGTGGCCAACATTGGGTCGATAAGCAATACCACTTTTCCATTAATATCTGGGCTGGCCAAATACTCAACCACAATATCAAAATCAGTATTGCTGGTATGATTGCGGTAAGCAGATATAAACGCACAATCAGCTTCATCAAAAAAGTTTAACAAGCCGTGATGCATGCTTAATCCTGCGCGTAAAATGGTAGCTAAAACAGGCTGTTCGGACAATCTGGTTGATTGATGTGTACCCAATGGAGTGGTTACTTCAGCTGTTTTCCAGCTCATGGTTTTGCTAATTTCGTAAGCCATAATTTGCCCAATGCGTTCAATATTTTTCCTAAACCGCATACGGTCTTTTTGCAAGTTAACATCGCGTAACTCACTTACATACTGTTGTAACAAACTGTTTTGTTCCGATAAATTAATCAATTCCATAAACCCAAAGTTAGGAATTATATGCTTTTAAAAGCTATTTTGCAGCAAA
>JBFYQC010000191.1:0-9846 GCA_041302975.1 Bacteroidota bacterium | reverse complement strand
GTACCTAAAATGGCAAATTTTATTTCTGCCGCATGCAAAATTTTTGCCACTGCTTTGGTAATTTTTTGTGCACGTTCATCAAAACTACCTGCACAACCCACCCAAAATAAAATCTCGGCTTCTTCGCCTGCAGCCATCATATCGGCCATGGTACGTACCTTAAATTCGCTCATATTCTCCGTTTAATTTTCAGCAAGGCAATTTAGTAAAACAATTTAATTTCTTACAAAATTGGTTTAGGGTATAAGAAACAATAATAAACCCATGAATTTAAGCAAAAACGGCCGAGGCGAAGCCTCGGCCGTATACAAAAATCACAATTAACTGTTTACTTTTTCATTTTTACAAATACAATCTCGCTTTCTTTTGCTTTTTTGGTAAGCTTTTTACCCATTAATACCACCTCGTTTGGTGTTTCGTATAGTAATGTATTGTAGTAATCAAGCGCCCATTCTTCATTCACAAATGATTGCACATTAGAGGTATGCTTGCTTTCTAAATCATACTTAGCAACCGACATTGCTACAGCCAAAAACTTAACTTTACTTGCTTTTAGTACGCCTGTTTTGCTATCGTATTTATTGTATTTGCCAAGGTCTTGCATTATCCAATAAACTGATTTCCCGTCAGCAGAAAAGTGCAGAGAACTACGCGAAAGTATTTTTTCAGGCTTTGCCAAATACGTCTCTAATTTACCATTTTGATCAAACACCATAGTAACTACAGGACCATACTTACCGCCAAAGTAATTTTGCGCTACAATCATTAACCTGCCATTTTTTACATGTAAAACAGGGTAAATATTGTGAAACGTAGCTTTTGCGCTTCCTTTTACGCCTGGAGCAACAGTTATTAGAGCCTGAGCCTCGCTTAACTTAGTGTTACTTGCATATTGTAACTTACCACCAGTAATTTTTGCAATTTGGTAAGTGGTGTAATCTTTTAACTTTGGAATGCCAAAATCTCTATAAACAGTATTTTTAGGACCGGCAATGCCGGCAATATATAACGCTCCTTCAGCTTCAACAAAATCTGTAAGCATCCATTGCGAATTTGGAGCTGTGAATTTAATCTGCTCTATAACATTAAATGTTTCACCATCAATCCTAATATACTCATATTGATTAGCTGGAGCAACTGTTAGTTTAGATTTTTTATAATTAATAGAAGTCATTACTATTACGTAATCAAATACTCCAGGAGCTTTTTCAATTTCTTTAACTGTTGGTAAACATTGGTAATCAAACGAAAGCGAAACCTCTTTGGTTACACCGCCATTTGCATTGTATTTTCTGAACACATAATGTTGTTTGTCTTCGGGGCCAACACCTACAGTATTAAATAGAATATTACCACCATCCGGAACAGGGTTATTATACATTGGAATCCATCTTTGCCCTTTTTCTTCTTTGGCATCAATAACATCAACTGTTTCAACAACTGGTATTTCACCACAAAATTCACCACCCTTTGTTTGGCTAACCGTTGGCTGACAGCCAATGATAGAAACATTAACTTTAAAACCAGAAATGCCAGCGGTTCCTGTAACTACATTTTTAAACATAAATGCATTGCTAACAGGTCTAGTTATACTGGCATTGCTTTTAAATAAGGTTTTGCCAACACCTATTAAAGTGGCATTACCAGCAAGAGATGCCAATTGGGGCATGTAGGTTTTGCCAAAAACATACTCATTATTTGCTATTGCATCTTCAGATGATTCGTATTTCTTAAATTCATTGTTATCCATTACAAACTGTTCATCAAAAGATATCTTTTCGATGCCCCATTTTAGTCCACGATAAGTGCGCGAGCCTGTCCAGCTGTTTCTAGAAACATCGCATATTGGTTGAGCAAACTTAACGTACACTTTTCCAGTGTTAGCATCTCGCCCAGCATCAATTATATTCCAGCCTTTGTGCTTTTTTACAGATTCAAGTTCAAAGCCCTTTGCTACAACTTCAACTTGCGCATGTGCATATGATTGTAATGCACACGCAGCGATTAGTAAGATAGATTTTTTCATCATTAAATTAGGGTATATTGTGTATAGCAAATTTGCAGGAGTGAAGCAATAACATCAATACAGCATTTAACGTATTTATAGAAAATAAAAGAGGCCGCCAAATATTTGGCTTTTGTTTTATTTAGCGAGATAAATAGGTTTTGGTGTATTCATCATCATTTCTATTTACTTCTTGCTGCTTATCGGTTATTACCATTCCATTTTTAGTTAAACTCAGAACCTCTGATGTATCGGCCGGATCACCTGGCTCCAAAAGAATAAGTAAATTTTTTGCATTAACCTTGGTTAGCACGTAGGTTCCGTTGCTTGTACCAAATGTTGAAACTGTTGAGTACTTATCATCGTTGGTTAGCGTAAATGTAGCACTCAAGTTCATGGTTTGAATTAGTGAATCTCCTGGAATAGAGAAGCCTTCAATTTTAGTAACATTCCATGTACCAACTATATTGGCTTTGGTAACTTCTACTGCTGCATTGGGGTCAGTTTTTGAAGCATCATCCTCAGATTTGCTACAGGCAATAAGTGCAATTGCCATTAATGGCAAAATCAGTTTTTTCATTTTTTATTAGTTAAGGGTTTGTATTTGTTTTAAATAAGAGCCGGGCACAAAACCCGACTCTTCACAATAACCACCAATTTCACTTTCGGGGTAAAATCCGAAAATGATTGGAGCAGATTTATTGTTTGATAAATTTTTGAGTATGTATACCGTTATTACTTAATACTTGTATAAAGTACAATCCGTTAGAAAGCGCACTAACATCAAGGTTTGATACACCGCTAAACTCCATTAATTTTTGGCCATTAAGGTTTAAAACAGTAGCAGATTTTACCTGATTGTTTTCTGAAAAATTTAATTGCAGTGTGTTATTTGTTGGGTTAGGGTAAACAGAAAGGTTGTTATTCAGTTCATATTTATTAACAGATGAAGCAGGACCGTTGCTGTATGTTATAGTACCATTACGTCTGAATGAACCATCTTCAGATCTTTGCTCAATGGCCCATTGTTTTGTTTTGCCATTATCTTTTTGCAACACTACATATTTGTATCCAACCACAAACTCGGTAGCGCCTGTTTGTTTACCAAATTCAAGACACGAGTCTAAACCGTTAGAGTAGTAATAATATCTGAATGAACGTTTGCTAGAATCGGCTCCGCTATAATTGTATGCTACAATAGAATCTATTCTATTGTTATTAAAATAATAAAATTGTTTGTTCTGCAGCACCCAACCATTAACAGCCGAATAAGAATAATTTAAACTGCTAATTAGGTTTGCTGCATCTCTTTCATTCACTCTTTTTGATCTTAGTTCGAAGTTTACACCATCATTGCTTTCAGCCATGGTAATAGCCGTATCATTTGTACCATCGTTTTCAAATATTGCACGCTCTTTGTTTTCCCAAGGGTCGTTACCCTCTTTTTCGGATGAAATACATTCAGTAACATTTCCGTTTACAGTGCTTGTAATTCTGAATGTAGGAAATCCCATAGGCGCAGTTGATAGCCCGTTTAATGGAACGCCACTTGGGTTATACGTTACTTGCATATTTATTCCAGCCAAACTAACGGTATTGTGTGGCATAGGATCTACGTATTGGTTAAGACTCCAAATACTTGATGCTGAAAATTGTGCAAAAGCTGCTACTGTAAATAGTAACATACTTTTAATTGTTAGTAATAGTTTTTTCATTTTATTATTAGTTAAGGGGTTGTTTGTTTTTTATTTACACAAAACTGTGGTAAATAATATTCTTGGTAAATACGTTAAATGCTGTATATTAAAATTACCTGCACTAGTCATTTAGAGAGAAGCATGAAAACTTTGCTCTTTATTATAAATATTGTAACATGAGCAACGTTAATTCTCATCTTAAAAATAATCGTTTCGTACAAAATACTTTTTAGAATACTCACTAAAAATTTAAGGAGTCTCTGTACTTTTAAATTATCGATTGTACAGAAAGATTTGATGTAAACGTTTGCAAAAAATAAAACAATAAAGTATTGAGAGCAAAAGCAATGGATTGTAACTTAATGGTAGTTGTAAACTCAACATTGCGTGAAGAAGAAATATTAACAACTTTTTAAATTACATAACTTAACACCCATGATATAAAATCCTTTTATAAAAATATTTCTACCAAGTTAAAAACTACCATCATTGGTTGTAAATAATCCAATCGTGTTTACTCTAGTGAAAAGTATCTATTCTAAAGATGTAATTATTGGTTTTTCTGGCCAAATTAAATGCTATTAAAGCTGCATAAAAAACACAGACCCGTTTATTAATAATGCACACTATTTTAAAAACTATGCTAAACTATTTAATGCTATTAAATTAGGTGCTACAGGTAATTTATTACAAAATAAATACGTAATAAAACAAATTTAGGGGATTGAATTTATTGATACATAAAAGCGTCTTAAGTTTGCAGATAACGTATGCGAATGAAAAACGAAAACTCTTTATTGCATGAACAAAAAAGAAATTTTAAACGGAATTGTTCAAGATTACAATTATAAAAGTATTGCCTAAATACTAGTAATACGGACAAACTAACCGATTTCAAAAATTAGACAATAGTGGTAAAACAATTTACCCAAACAAAAGTACTGCTTGATTTTAAAACTCAACTAATCTAGCAACAAAAGCTGACTTGTTAAATCTTAGTTTTTTAGATTCTGTTCACCCCAATTTTTAATACATAATTAATTAAGTACAATCACCATGCATGTGAATTAGCGTAAAATTTGTATTTAAGCAGTTGATTTTACATTATAAGTTGTTCTATTTTGTATAATAATTGTTCTATTTTAGAAAATAGTAACGGGTTTTTAAAGATTAATTATCGTATATTATTGTTTTTCAAGTATTTAATATCCTATAGGTATATATTATTTAATTTAACTAATTTCCTATATGGCTTTATTAACGTACTGAATATAATAACTTTGCAATAAATTGTTTCCGTATGATGTATAGTATTCCCAAGAGGTTTAGCCTATTTTTTGTTTTAGCACTAACGTTTTTAAATGTTCATGTAAACGCGCAATGTCCTACCGCTGTTAACATTGGTGCATCCACTACAAAATTTTGTCCTGGAGGAAGTTCAACTTTAACTGCAAATGTTACCGGTGGACCCAACGACCTTAAATATGAGTGGAAAAACTTTGGTGTGGCTGTTGGTGGAAACACTAGCACATTATTGGTAACCCAAGCGGGTTTCTATACTGTAAAGGTTACAGATACAGTAAACTTTTGCTCGAAAACAGCGGCCGGTGTTGCGATTACTGTATCTCCCACTGTAGGAGTAACATTATCTGGGGTATTAAATTTTTGTACAGGCAATAACGTGACGTTAACTGCTGATAGTAGCGTAAACTATACTTTTCAATGGAAACTAAACGGTGCTAATATACCAAGTGCTACATTCAGTAATTATACAGCGACTTCATCTGGTAACTATTCAGTAGAAGTAACGGATAATAGTGTAGGTTTAGGTTGCGCCATAACATCAGACACCAACACTGTAACTGTTTTTCCTACAACAGTAGCCGGAACTTTAACTGGTGCATCGGCTATTTGTATTGGCGCTACTGCGCCAACATTAACTTTAACAGGCTTTACAGGTGATATTGTACGTTGGGAGTCATCAACCAATGGTACAATTTGGACTCCAATTGTTAATACAAGTGATACATACAATCCTGGAGAACCTACTCAAACAACGTTTTACAGAGCAGTAGTTCAGAGTGGAACGTGCACTTCAGCAACCTCAAATAATATAACTGTAACTGTAAATCCGCTTCCAAACGCAAACATAACCGAAAGCGGCTCGCTGGCACTTTGCAATGGCGGAAGTGTTACATTAAGTAATAGCAATGGAACATCATATGTTTGGAAAGAGAATGGAACACCAATAGGTGGAGCAACAAGTAACTCATACAATGCAACCACTGCAGGCAGTTATACCGTAACGGTTACTGATGGTAACGGTTGCACAGCAACAACCTCTAGCCCATCCATTGTCACCGTAGATGCACAAACAGTACCTGGAACCGTTACTGGAGGTAACACCATATGTGAAGGAAATACCTCTAACTTATTAACTTTAAGTGGAAACACTGGAAATGTTATACGTTGGGAAAACTCAACAAACGGTGGAGTATCATGGAGTACAATTGCTAATACTACAACAACACATACTTCTGCAATACTTGCAACAACCACTCAATTCAGAGCAATAGTACAAAGTGGAGCATGCTTATTAGATAGCTCAACATCAACTACAGTAACGGTTGACCCTTCCTCTGTAGGAGGAAGTGTTAGCGGAAGCACTACTATTTGTGCAGGTAACAATTCGGGTTTACTAACACTTAGTGGACAAACAGGAAACACTGAAAAATGGCAGTATAGCACTTCGCCATTTTCTAGTTGGACAGATACAGCAATTACAACTAATACATTTACGTCAGGTAATTTAACTGAGACCACGCATTTTAGGGCCGTTGTTAAAAGTGGAGTTTGCGCTGAATCATTCTCATCAGCAGCAATTATTGCAGTAAACTCTTTGCCTAATATTACATCACAACCTACAGCAATTGCTAGATGTGAGGGTACAAGTGCGGTATTCAATGTTACTGCAACAGGTGCCACTAGTTTCCAATGGAAGAAAGGCGGTTCAGCAATTATAGGAGAAACAAGCAATACATACACTATTGCAAATGTTGCATTATCAGATGCAGGAAGCTATACCGTAGATGTAATAAATACTTGTGGTGCCACAACATCAAGTGCGGCTTCATTAACAGTAAACTCATTACCTAGTGCAACAATAACACCAAGCGGTTCAACAACATTCTGTCAAGGTAGTAATGTTAATTTAGAAGCACCATTAGGCAATACTTACCAATGGAAAAAAGGTGGTGTTGATGAATCAACATCAAACCCTTATTCAGCAACAACATCGGGCAGTTATAGTGTTGTGGTTACTGATGGTAATGGTTGCTCTGCAACTTCAAGTGCAACGTTAGTTACTGTAAACACTTTGCCTAATGCTACAATTTCAACCAGCGGAGCTACAACATTCTGTGATGGAAGTTCTGTGACTCTATCAAATAGTAATGGCGTTTCATACCAATGGAAAAAAAATGATATTGATACAGTTACCACATCATCATTAATCGTTACTACATCAGGAAGCTATAAAGTTGTTGTAACGGATAACAATGGTTGTGTTGATAGCTCTGCTACACCTACAACTGTTACAGTTGATGCGCCTACTGTTGCAGGAACTGTGACAGGCGGCACTACCATTTGCGAAGGAAGTACATCTGGTTTATTAACCTTAAGCGGGAACACCGGTAGTGTTACAAGTTGGGAAAGTGCTGTGTCACCATTTAGTTCATGGAATACGATAGCAAATACCAGTGCAACATATACATCAGGCGCATTAACCGCCACTACTCAATTTAGGGCTGTAGTGCAAAATGGAACATGTGCTTCTGATAACTCATCTACTACAACTGTAACGGTTGACGCAGTTCCGATTGCCGGTGCCGTTACAGGAGGTACAACAATATGCGCTGGAGGAACCTCGGCATTGTTAACATTAAGTGGCCATACAGGCAACATTACAAAATGGCAATCTACCGTTAGTCCTTTTAATACCTGGTCGGACATTGTAAACACCAGTTCAACTTATACATCAGGAGTAGTAACAGAAACTACCAGATTCAGGGCCGTACTAAGCAATGGCGCTTGTAGCGATGTACAATCAAACCACACCGAAGTGGTGGTTGATGCCCCAATTAATATTACAGTTCAACCTACACCAGATACCAAATGTGTGGGTTCATCGGTTACTTTTAGTGTAACAGCAACAGGCGCTGTAAGTGGATACCAATGGAAATTTAATGGAACTAACATTCCAAGTGCAAATAGCAACACATATAATATTGCCAGCATAACCGCATTAGATGCGGGTAACTATACTGTTGAAGTTCAATCAGCAACGTGTAGCAACGTGTTATCTTCTGCGGCCAGTTTAACTGTTAATTCGGCAATAACTCCAGCTGTGCAGCAAAACGTGGGCACTAATCCAATCTGCCAGGGGCTATCAGCAAATATCAGAACATCCTCATCTGCCTACGCAAGTTGGCAATGGAAAAAAGATGGCAGTAACATGTCGGGCGAAACAAATCGTAATCTAGCCCTTACACTATCTGGAAGTTACGAAGTGTTGATTGCAGACCTTAATGGTTGTACAGCAACATCATCACCATTCGTTTTTACAGTAAATCCACTACCAAGTTCTGCAATTACACCAGGAGGTTCGACTAATATTTGTGCGGGCGGTTCGGTTACTTTGAGTAATGCAGAAACAGGTACATATCAATGGATATCTGGAGGAATAGATATTTTGGGAGCACAAAGCAGTAGTTACAACGCAACAACCTCAGGTAATTACACCATTAGGGTAACCTCTGCTGCAGGTTGTCAATCAACCACGGCAACACCTATTGCGGTAACTGTTTCTGCAGCTACCGTTGGTGGTGGAGTTACGGCTGCATCAGGCACGGTTTGCAGTGGCAGCAATTCACCATTACTAACACTTGCAGGACAAACAGGTACTGTAACTGGATGGGAAAGTGCAATATCGCCATTCGTAACATGGACACCAATTGCACACACAGGAACAACATATACCTCTGGCGCACTAACACAAACAACCCAATTTAGAGCAGTGGTGCAAAGTGGTGCTTGTCCGAGCGCTACGTCTTTTGAAGAAGAAATAGCTGTTACCCCACCAAGTGTTGGCGGTACAGTAAGTGGTGGTACAACTATATGTAGTGGAGGAAGCACAGGTACCATGACCTTAACTGGAAGAACTGGAAATGTAGTAAGATGGGAAAGTGCTGTTTCACCTTTCACTATTTGGACAAGTATTGCGAATACTACAACATCACATGCTGCTAGTGGTTTAACCGAAACTACAAGATATAGGGCTGTTGTTCAAAATACAGCATTATGTGCTGAGGCAACCTCTACCCATGCAGAAATAATAGTAGACAATGTTCCAACATTTAGTCTTAATCCAAGTTCGCAAAGTATTTGCGAAGGAAGTGCAGTAACATTTACAGCAACTGCAACATCAATAAACCCAATTACAGGATACCAATGGAAAAGAGACGGAACCAACATTGGTGGAGCAATTAGTAATTCATATACCATTTCTGCGGTAACCGATGGCTTAGTTGTTGGAGGTGGTGACGAGGCCGACTATACTTTAGTTGCCACAAACACTTGTGGAAACTCAGCCCCTTCTATTATAGCCACATTAACCGTGAATGCACTTCCAACTGCAGTTCTTACGCCCAGTGGTGCTACAACTTTTTGTCAAGGACAAACTATTGATTTAACCGGAAGTGGAAGTACAGCCGGATATAAATGGTTAAGAAATGGCACCCAAGTTTCAACAACAAATCCTTACTCCGCATCAACAAGTGGAGATTACAAAGTGGTGGCAGAAAATGGATTTGGCTGTGTTGATACATCCAGCATTCAGACAATAACAGTAAATACTTTGCCAGATGCTACAATTACTGCTAGTGGGGTTACCGCATTTTGTGATGGTGGCTCTGTAACTTTATCAAATAGTAATGGGGTTTCTTACCAATGGAAGAAAAATGATATTGATACTGTTACCACATCATCATTAATCGTTACTACATCAGGAAACTATAAAGTAATTGTAACTGATAACAATGGTTGTGTTGATAGCTCTGCTACACCTACAACGGTTACAGTTGATGC
>JBFYQC010000190.1:0-20982 GCA_041302975.1 Bacteroidota bacterium | reverse complement strand
TTATCGCTATCCCCTGCACCTGCCACAAACGAATAATTGAATGCATTTGAAGCATCTTGATCTGTAGTAGAGAAACTACCAATTAAACTTCTTGTCAATCTATTTTCAGTAATTTCATTAGCAGATAATGAAATATCAGTTGGATCATCATTAGCGTTGTTGATGGTAATTTCAAATTGTTTATCAAACCATAAACCATCATTATCTGTAGTTCTTAACCTGATACTATAACTAGATTTAGCCTCGAAATTAAATGACGTTGCAGTTAATAAACTATCATTACGAATAATGAAACTGTTGTTGTTAGTTGAGCCATTACCACTTACTAACGAATATATAAATGTATTATTTGCATCCGCATCCGTACTATAAATCATACCAACAAAAGCATTTGCAGACAAGTTTTCGTTAACCGTGTTGTTGCTTAAAACTACATTAGTTGGTGCATCGTTACTATCGGCAATATTAATCACAAACTGTTTTTGGTAAGCAGCTAAACCATCACTTGTTTGAATATAAATGGTATAGACTTGTTTGCCTTCAAAGTCGAAATTTGTATTGGTTCGAATTTGATCACCATTAATATAAAACGCATTGTTATCGTTACCCGTAACATTTGCAAACGAGTATGAAAATACATCACTTGCGTCTTGATCGGTTGTGGTTAAAGTACCTACAATACTATTCACAGAACGATTTTCAACCAAGATATTATTACTTAAAGTAATATTAGTTGGTGCATCATTTGCATTTAAAATATAAACAGTAAATGTATCGGCATATGAACCACCATTACCATCGTTGGTTTGAATACGAATTTTATAGCTGGTGTTTTGCTCAAAGTTAAAACTTGCACTTGAACGTAATTGGTTACCTATAATGTTAAACAAGTTGTTGTTATCAGCTCCTAATCCCCCTACTAAAGAATAGCTATGGTTTTGGTTTGCATCTGCATCAACACTACTAATAGTGGCAATTACTGTTCCAGCAGGTAGATTTTCGTTTAACGAATTGGTATTCAAGCTAATTCCTGTAGGAACATCATTACTATCACTTACCATAATGGTAAATACTTTCTGAAAACCTAAATTTCCGTTATCGGTACTTTGCACACGTATAGAGAATGAACTTTGTTGTTCAAAGTTTAAAACAGCGGCAGTGTATAAACTATCGTTGCTAATTCTAAAGCTAGGATTATCAATACTTCCTAAACCATTGGCTAAAGTATAAAGAAAACTGCTACCGGCATCTGCATCGCTGCTGCTAAATGTACCAATAAAAGCACCTGCTGGTCTGTTTTCTTTGATGGTGTTAAAGCTTAAAGCGATATCTGTTGGCGCATCGTTTTGGTTGCGTACAAAGATTTGAATGAGTTTAGTAAATGTTGAGCTTGGACCAGTGCTCGCGCTAATGTATACGGAGTAAACACTTTTTGCTTCAAAGTCAAACTGGGCATTGCTGCGTATTTGGTTGCCTATTAAAACAAAACTACTGTTATCGTTTCCTGAAATGCTGTTATCAAAACTAAATGTATAAGAGGCAGACGCATCTTGACTAATGCCACTAATTGTTCCTATTAAGGTATTTGCAGGTAAGTTTTCGTTGATGGTATCATTTGATATTGTTATGTTGGTTGGAGCATCAACAACATCAGTAACATTTATGGTAAATACTTTTTCAATATAAGAACCACCATTATCAGTAGCACGAAGTCTTACAGAATAACTGTTTTTAGTTTCAAAATCGTAAGAAATAGAAGAGCGTAATGTATTGCCTGAAATATTAAAACTGTTGTTATCTGTGCTTCCGTTACCTGGAACCAAAGAATAAATAAACGTATTGGTTACATCTTGATCTGCTGTAGAAAGTGTTCCAACCGTTGAGTTAGAAGGTAAATTCTCAGCAATTTGGTTTGATGTAATATTGATGTCTGTTGGGGTATCGTTTGCATTTAAAATATTAATGGTAAATGTTTGTTGGAAGGTGCCACCATTACCATCGTTTGCAGCAACTCTGATACTATGACTTGCTCCTGCTTCAAAGTCGAAAGATACGTTAGTATATAAACTATCGTTACTAATAACAAAGTTGTTGTTACCACTACTACCCGCACCAAGTACTAAAGCAAAAGTATGTATTGCTGCTAAATCCGGATCGTTGGCTGATAACTTGCCAACAAAAGTATTTGGTAATAAATTTTCGCTTATGCTAGTGTTGGTTAAATTAATCGCTGTTGGTGCATCGTTACTATCTGTAACAGTTAGCAACAACTGTTTTGTAAATAAACCACCGTTACCATCGTTAGTTTGTATAAAAACTACATAGTTTTGGCGGGTTTCAAAATCAAATAAATTGTTGGTGCGTAATTGTGAACCAATAATGGTAAAGTCGCTGTTATTATTACCAGCAGTATTAACGAAACTATAGGTAAAGGTATTAGCCACGTCTTCATCGGTACTGGTTAAATTCGCTATTACTGAGCCCAGTGGCTTATTTTCGGCAAAAGTTGTACCTATGGCACTTCCATTAACCATAATGTTAGTTGGTGCATCGTTAATGTCATCAGCCAAAATTGTAAACACACGGTCGAAAGTATTATTAGCACCATCAGTAACCCTCACCCTAATGTTGTAACTTGATTTAACCTCATAGTTAAACATGGCTAAGGTACGAAGATTTGTTCCGTTAATGTTAAAGCTTGCATTATCAGTGCTTCCTGCACCACTTACTAAAGAATACGTGTAAGTATCATTCAAATCATTATCAAGTGTTGAAAAAGAACCGACAACAGTTAATGATGGGCTATTTTCATTTACAGTTGAGTCGCTAATAAAAATTTCAGAAGGAGCCGTGTTTACGTCATTAATAGCTATGGTATAGGTTTGCTCGAAAAAGCAACCATTTGCATCTGTGCTTCTAACCCTGATATTATGAGAAGATTTTGTGGTGAAATTTAAAACAGCATTGGTTCGTAACGTATTTCCAGAAAAATTAAAGTTTGCATTATCTGTACTGCCTATTCCGCTCACTAAGGTATAATTAAATGTTTCTCCAGTATCCAAATCAGTAGTAGTTAAAGTACCAATGTTGGTATTAATCGGTTGACCTTCGTTAACAACATTGTTGGATAATTGAATGGCTGTAGGTGCATTGTTACTTTTTATTTCATAAGGCGCTGCACTTAATCCATAACTTGCATTATCTTGAAACGCGGCTGTAACCCTTGCATCGTATACAGAATCATTAGTTGGGTTGTATACTTTAAAAGTTATAGTTTCTCCTGATGTTACGTTGCTGTAAACAATCATAGAAGCTAAATACCTTCCATTAATTACAGTACTCGTTAGCACTGTTCCACGACAATCGTTGCCAACAAATGCCCCAATGCGAACACTTGGATTCGTAAGTTCGGTACAATTTACATTGGCAACAGCAATTACAGTCATAGAATATTGATAAGAAGCTGGTGTAACGCTCCAGGTTGGGGCGGAAGCAAAAGCTATTTTTGAGACAAAAAATAGCAACGTTAGATAAAGTATCTGTTTAATTTTCATATAGGGAAAAGGTGTTGTTTATTATAATTAGGTTAAAGTTGGCACCAACCATAGTTAGCAATAACCATGGTTGGTACGAATCACATGTTAGTATTTAATAATTTTAGTTCTTAAGGTTTGATTATTTCCTTCAACCTCTAAGAAATAGAATCCTTGTTTAAGGGTTATTCCACGTTCTTCAGGATTCCAATTTATATCTGCATTAACCTGGTCTAATGTATTATGTTCAAATGCATCAATTAATTTACCAGTAACATCAAGCACCTTTACTTTGAGTTTAGAAGCATTTAGTCCCTGAACATTAACAACCACATTATGATTAAATGGATTTGGATGAGCAAAAATCTGAAGTCCACTTACTTTTGTTGATGCAAAGTCGTTACAATTAAAATTACTAACAGTAGTTAAACTGTGTGGTTGAGTAATAGTTCCAACCAACTTATTGTTTTCAAACTTAAGTGTACCTGATAAGTCGTAAGTATTACCAGTTTTCTCATCCAATAACTTAAATGTTAAATTGTCTTGCTCACTATTTGCCATCATAGTGATAAAAAACACATTTCTACCGTTTGATAAAGTAGTTACTTTAGTAGCGCCTCTTAATTGATTATCAGCGTATGCTCCTAAACTAAATCTTCCACTTGCGAGTGCCTCAGTACAAACTCCTGCATCAACTATTGCGTTCATGTTTTTCTCGTACTTGGTAACATCAACATTAAAGAAGTTGCTTTTATATGCATTTTCAACTACACCTGTTTTACCAAACATAGCAGAGCGAGGGTAAGCAAACACCGTGTTAGCAGAAGATCTGTACATGTAACCTTTACTTGGTGTCATTGTTGTTAAACTTCCAACCCAACCTATATTATTGTCATACAAAGCAAACTGACTTTGGCTCTTCACTAAATCTCCATTTGTTGCATTTAAAGAAGAGAGTGCTTCTGTTACACTTAAGTTTCGTTGTGAGATAAAACCAATCCAATTCCATCCCGAATCTAGTTTAATTGGACGAGTTGTAGGATCAATCTCAATACCATTAACAACTAATGTATCTTGGTTGCTCATTCGGATGCGGTAGGATTGCTCGGGCTTAATACCAGAACTGTTTCCTGCCAAAGCACCCACCCAACCATTAAGAGCAGAGTAATCTGCTAAAGAGGTTAAGCTTCTGAAGATATCACCCGTGCCTGAATGTATACCTCTGAACAATGAGTTTAAATCATTAGAATCTTTCATAGCTAAGTTAAACGACACCCAATTCCAACCAGTAGAAAGTGGTATGTAGCTTGTTAATTTATCTGTAGCATTAAAGATTTGTGGAGTAGTAATACTTCCAATTTGCCCGTTCGAAATAAATTGAATATGAGGTGTTACATCTGAGTGTATTTTACCTGCACCTGCATTCCAAATTTTAAACTCTATGTTTTCACCTGATGATACGTTGCTGTATACATTTAAAAATGCATAATAGCGATCAATTTGAGGATAGTACTGTAACGAGGCCACACCTCTGCATTCACCGTTAACAAATGCCGCTATCTTATCATCAGCATTGGTTGATATAATATTGTTAACTCTAATTTGACCGACAATACTCATAGCATTTTGAAATGATGAAGCATTTACATTCCATGTTGATGGTGGTTCTGCAAATACTTTCAAAGAAACCAACAATCCATCAGGGAAACCAAAATCTGTCATCAATTGCACTTGATTCTCGTAATCACCAATGTTTACATTAGGGTCAATTGTAAACGTGATGGTTTTAAAAGAATTAGGAGCAACAACACCTGATGCCGGGCTAGCAGATAACCAAGTAGGTAGGTTTTGAATTTCATATTGTTTAACTGCACCACCAGAATTTACAATGTTGCTTGTAAATGTTAAGGCCGCTCCAGTTTTTTTAACAAAGTTAAACTCTTGGTCTTGCCACTTCACTTGGTTCTTATCTACATATGCAATCCATGTTTTTGGTGATTGCATTTTATTACCATTTAGGTCATACACATCTTTAACAGTAACATCCAATGTTACATTTTCTATAAGTTCAGCCAAGGTTGTTGGCGTAAGGATGATTTTATCTTGATTTACGGAATAGTTAAAGTTAATTGATTGCACAGGGCGTTGCAACTTAATAGTAGGTGTTTCATCGTTTAACCCACTTCCATTAGCTGTTGCACCACTTATTACCCTGGTTAATTTTAACATGTCAGCTAAACTTTGTGTTAAAATCGGTACACCTAAGTTTAGCGTGTAAGTTTCAAACGGTAAATAGAATACAAGTCCTGTTTCGGTACCTGATAATCTATTTACACGGTCTCTGTTTATTTGCTCTTGGGTTCTTGACGAGTTCCAAATTCTTACTTCATCAAAAAATCCGTTATATAGTCTATCAAGCGTTTCTATACCGATTAATGATTGATATCCGCGTGCACCTAACCAAAACTTGTCTCCACCAAATTGTTTAAAACTTGAAGTATTGGTTGTGTTTTGTTGATTACCATCAACAAATGCAGTTATGCTGGTAGCACGTTGCATTACTAATGCAAAGTGATGCCAATTGTTATCGAAGTAATTGTTACTTACAGCTTCAAAGTTTAAACCATTATGCTTCACAATAATTTTTCCATCAGCATTTTTTTCTATGCTCCATTTCAAATCAATATTAACATCCGTTGAGTCTCCTCTTCCGTTTGAGAATAAACACACATTACCGGGTGTGTTAGCGCTCTTAAACCAAAACTCAATGGTGAAGTCGTTTTCATGCGTAAATGCTAGGTCTCCAGCTTCAACAGCCAATGGTTCATTTACTACTCGGTATGATTTACCTTTAGGTGAAATTTGCCACACTGCATTTCTGATAGTAGCGTGACGAGCCCTAACGTAATCTTTTACTTGTATTCCTGTTGCTTCATCAAAGCGCCAATTTGCAATGATACCAGCTTCGGTTCCTTTTAAACTTTTGTTAAACGAGCCAATAATAGCCGCTGCGGTTCTGGTGCGGTTCCATAAACGGAAATCACGTAAGTTACCTACAAAGCCAAACGAATTGTCTTTTGATAGTTTTCCTATAATGGTTTTACCTCCACCTTCGTATTTATTATAGATATTGGTATTACCTGTATTACAAATTACACCATCAATAAATAACTCACATCTATCGGCTTCACTATCATATGAAACCGCAAAATGGTGGAAAGAAGTTAAATCATCGAATGCCAAATTAGACCTAACAACTTCGTTTCCAATTCTAAAGTTAAATTTATTATTGGCATCAAACCCAATAGACATGTATTGAGCGTTATCAATACCTTGCGAGAACACCACTTGTTCGCCAAGTATTGCTCTTTTCACCCAAAACTCAAGGGTAAATGTTTTCTTAGATAAGTTTAGTCCGGTAGGAATTTCTAAATAATCGTCATTACCATCAAAGTGTATACTTGCTGTGTTCTGTAAAGCACTACCATTAAGTACACCTCTAATATCAAAGTTTTGGAAACTTAATGAGGCATTATCAACCGGTTCATTAAACTGAATTTGGATTTCATCATTTGGTGATAAAATTCCATCAGCTGGTGATGGATTTCCGAATGGACTAGGATTTACCCTATCGGCTAAACCAGTTGCAACAGCAGAAGCCACTTTTGCATCCGCATGGCCCGGAGCCGAACAATTACTCACTGCTCTAATATCATAAGGTCCATCAGGCAATTGACGCATATTCCAGGCATACTCAATGTAAGGACGTATGGATGGTATTTCCCTATCAAGTGGATCTGTGGTAACCTTTTTAAAGGTTTGAAGTATATTCCATTGTGAACTTGAAGAAGGTTTGTATTGGAAAGTAATGTCTTTAAATCCTCCAAAGTTATAATCATAACCATTAATAATCACGTTCATGGTATCTCTGAAACTGTTGTTTAAAGTCCACTTATCTCCTGGATTAAACACAAATGGTTCTGTACAAGTAGGTATAAAATGTACTGAAACATAAGCAGAGTCGCACAAATCATCATCACATGGTGATTTAAAGATTAACAATATACTATCGTAATCGTAATACTCAGTACCTCTTCTAATACTTAATGTTTTACTTATGTTGGTTGCATAAGGAATACTAAAATTCCTATTAGGATCAAGCCCATCAATTGTTAAAACAGCTCCATTAGGATTTGAAACCTCAACAACCCTTAACGAATACTCTTGGTCATCATCTGATTCGCTTTCGTTACCCAATTGTAATGTAAATGTTGCCGGCTGATCTGCAGGAACATTAAATTTAGTTGGTTGCGGTATTTGTATTTTTGGTACATGGCGTTTTGCAGTTCCATCTGATAATTTAACACCACTCTCTCCTTCAAAATATGTAGCTGAAGTTACTGTATCCCCTGGACGGTAGTAATTACTCCATTCCGGACCTTCATATGGGCATGATGTTTGTCCGCCTCTTAATCTAAACATATGTCCATTACCTGTTTTAGGATCAACAACATCAACAGAAATTAAATCTCCGTCATCTCCGTCTTGAAGTGTGTATCCAATGGTTGTAGCAACTTCAGAAGTTGTGCCCTCCTCAGTAGTTGAAGTTTCTTCTACCGTAACACTACCTCCAAACTCAAATCCACTACCAGCTACATCTAATGTGAATCCTAAACCTACGTTTTCTGAGAAAAATACTTCTTCAGATCTTGTAGTGGTTGTGCTTTTTGTTGAGGTAAACTCACGTGATAAACTGGCTTTTCCTATACTGGTGTTTGTTCCTGAGTTAAGTACATTACCAATATTTAAAGTAAACGCCTCATATTTCTCGCGCTCGTTGGTTGCCAAGGCTTCTTTCCAAAGTCTTATTTGGTTGTTGTAATATCTAACAGAGTCAGGCTCTGCCACACTATTTTTGTGGAAAGTATAACTTACTCCTGTTGAATCTTGAAGCTCTTGTGTTAGCGGGTTATTTTTATTTCTGCTTTCACCCCAAATTGGATCATCATTATTTGCGCCAAACTTTTGCTCATAATCATCAGCTTCAGTATCTGTGTAATTAATGGTGTATTTAGGACTGCCGTTTGGTCTTCTGCTTTGAACAAGTATTGCGTTTCTTAATTTAATTAAATTAGGAATAATAATGTCTTCAACTTCACCAACAGTGTAAGCGAAAACAGTATTAATTTCTTTAGGATCTAAGGCAAGGCTCTGGTTTAAACCAATTTTGTATCCACCAAAACCAACATCACTACATACCGAGTTTGGTAAATTACATCTTGAATCAGGAACCAATGTTAGGTTATCTGCCATACCAAATACATAATTCTTAGAGTGGCCGTAAAAAATATCAGCCTTCGAACCCACTTGATCTGACCCTGCACCGGTTGAGATAGCTATTGAAGAACTTATCGACTCTACAATTTCTCCTCCCTTACCTGCGGTACTCTCACTCGTCATTCCTAAACTTTCGTTTCCACCAAAATAACTCTCCGTTTCAAACTCAACACCAATACCTGCAGATGTTTGCCATTTAAAACCTAGATTAATTTGCCCCTCAAACCCACCACCTGTTTTATTAGCGGTAGAGAACGTTTTGGTTGATGTTAAAGTTGTATTTTTAGCCCAAGTTGCAAAACTAGCAGAGCCCGGAGGGTCACGTAAAATTAAATCTACTTTTTGTGGACCACTAGTAGCAAACTGCGAACCACGTGTTCTACCACCAAAGATATAACCCCTAAAAGATGTATTCCCTGGATTAGGAAGCCAGTTGATGCTTCTATCTCCGTTATTTCCGGTAGTAAAGAATGTTACCTGCATTGTTTTAGTAAAACTAAATGCAGGGTTAGTAATGTTCCGAGTAATATCAGGCTGCCCTCCTCTAAATGTATATGTGGCTTCACCACCAACAACATTTATGTTCTGCACTGCGCTTTCGCCCGAGGCCAAAGCGTTGTTAACCATTAAACGGCCATTTAAAGGAACCTTATAAGCTAAAACTGGATTTTTATCATTGTTGGTATAAACATCGTATGCATAAACTTTAGCCGTATACTCCTTAAACTGCTTAAATACCGGATAAGTAAATGGATTGTTAGGCAACAATGAAACTGAATTTATAGAATCAATTTGTATTGATGTTTCACCTATAAACGCACTATCTGTGGCAGTTTTTGCAGTTGTACGAGCTAATAATACTGAAGGTGTAGTGTAATAAATAAAGTCTCTTCGTAAGTTGTAAGTTGTAGATCTAATATTTGCAATGGTTGACGAGCCAGGTAAGTATAAAGTGTCAGCACTGGTGTATACATTTACCTCATTGGTTAAATCCAATACTTCTAATGCTTGACTTCCTCCCGAGAAACTAAGTACAGGATTAGTGAGTACTTTAGCCGTATCAACAGTGTATATCAATGGAGGCAAGAATGCTGTGTACTCGCCTGTTGAATCGTTTGTTGTAATACTCGCCACACTGCAACCTCCACCCAATTGTGATTTAAAATACAATCGGGTTTTTCCAATATTATTAACTGATAAACCTAAACCAGGTTTTTTGGCTGCTTCAATTGCACCACCAACAGCCCTACCAACAACTTTTATTAAGGTGCTATCCACGAACTGAATTCCGGCTTCTGTTTTCTGAAAGTTATATGTTCCGGTAGTTGGAAAACGTCCTGCGCTAAATACATGGCCTAATTTTTCAACGGTAATAATGTGATTACCTATTGGTACTTGTATTTCAAAGGCACCACTTTGGTTTGTTGTTACAGGCGAGCCATTACTAATTACTTGTTCACCGTCAATTTTCAGGTTAATTCCTTCTGCTGCACAACTTGTATTCCTATAAAACACAAATCCACTTACCGTAAATGAAGATTGATCGGTGAAATTTTGTTGGCTGTGAACGGCTGAGCCATCACCAATATATACAGTTCTGTTAACAGGAGAAAACGAGTGAGTACCAAAAGCAGGTGTGATGGTGTATATATCACCAATACCTACATAATTAATATTTGTTACTACATAACTACCTGTTGAATCTGTATAGCTTGCGAAAGATAACTGAGATATTGATGGTATGTTATTTTTGTCGAATAACATATTAATAGATGTACCATGGTTGGCATTATATACCTGTCCTTTTCTCGAGTAATCGAAAAATCCGTTATATCCAACTGTATTTTCATCAAATGTGTAATAAGCCAATAAGCCTGCATCATCCGGATTCACTTTTCTGCCATAATCAGAATTTACCTTGGTTAACGATTTAGCATAATCATAAACCCTTACCTCATCAAGATTTCCAACAAAGCCACTGCCCATTGTAATACTTGCGTTGTTAATTGGTAAGAATGAGTATGCAGACAACGCAACTCCACCAAGGCGAATACCATTAAGATATAAAACTAAAGAGTCTGATTTAAATACTCCTGTAACCTGATTATAGTTGTTTGCAAGGAAAGTTCCAGCAACACCTGTGGTTAAATAGCTTCTAATGCTTGATCCATTATTAACTTCTATAATAAGTTTATCACCTTGTAAACCAATTCGTGCTGATTTTGAGCCCGAAACCAAGTTAATAAGTGTTTTATTTCCTGTTGCATTGGCGCTATTAAACCATGTTTCAAGCGTAATGCCATTTGTAAAACTTAGTACACTTGAAGATGGAACATTAAGAGATCCACCAGAACTTATTGAAACAGAAGATCCAAGGAAAGATGCAGCACTTGGCGTAACCAATACCTTTGCATCTTTTAATGCAAATCCTCCTTGATATGATAGTTGTCCACTTACTGTACCAAATGCATTTTTAAATCCAATATCCTCGGTGTGATTTGAGTATAATGGGGTACCAGCACAAGTTAAAACACCTATAACGGTATATTTATAAAGTACGCCAGATATTGCTGTGTAGTCATAAAAACTGCCTTCGCCAGATCCGGCAGTACCTATTAATACAGAGTCCGTTATGCTTCCGTATGGTTTTCTGTAGATTCTGTATTGGTTCAACAAATCAACGTTCACCGTGCTCCACTCAAGCTGAACCATATTACTAAAGTATCCTTTAGAAGACCTTAACTTATTATTGGTTGAATTAAATGAGTTGGATATACTTGGGTTTATATTAACCGAGGCAGATGATAGAGATATATTACCTATTGGATCACAATTATTACGAGCCCTAACTCTATATATATACCTCACGCAGGCAGATACATCATTATCTGTATAAGAAGTTACTCCGGCCTCAACGGGTATTGTGGTACTACCAGCTCCTCCTAATATTGTTCTTTCAATATTAAATCCTGTTTCATCACTAGAGTTGTCTGTCCAAGTTATAATTATAGCATTGTTGGCTCCATTTACAGATGCTTGCACATTGGTTGGTTTTGTTGGAATAGTAGGTGATGAACCCGGGTATCCAGTATTTGAGAATGATGTACCACAGTCTCCAATTGTTCCAACTTTATAATAATAAGTGGTAGATCGATTTGGGACATCTGTTAGGAAAGACCTCTCGCCCCCATCTATTTGATCATTAACCGTTGTGTATGTACCGTTTACAGCTGTACTCCTAGAAACATGGAAATAAGTAGGATTGGCATTATAGTAGTTCCAATTTAAAGCAACTTTCCCATCACAGCGATTCTCTGTTGCTGTAATGCCAGACGGAGCACTCAAAGATGATTTTCTGGCTCCATTAGCAACAAACGAGCTACCACTGATAACCTTACCACCTGTGCCTGTGGTATGAACTGCTTTAACATTATACTGCAAATTACCCTGAGGTGCTGCAAAATCTTCGTATGTAACTGAAGAACCTGATAACGTGGCTATTTTATTATTATTTCGATATACTTCTATATCATACGAACATGGAAAACTGTTTGGACTTTGCCAATCTAGCTTTACCTTATCACAATAAGTAGCATTAGTGGCAGTAAGTGCAGAAGGAGGACTTAAAGTTGGAAAAATTACTGGTATTGAGCCCCCAGTACTGCTGGTATGCACCAAACTATATGTTCCAAAATTAACATTTGAAAAAATATTTACCTGCCCATTAACAATAGCTTCGGCCGGAACCGAATTCCAAACAAAATATTGATAACTTAAATTGGCTTCATTATACCTGTCGCTTATGGTAATATTGTTACCATTTCTTGAATTAAGTGAATATAGCCTTGTGTTTCCAGGCCAGCCATCAGACCACTTGTCGGTATGATTCCAATTACCCTCTGCTATAGCAAATTGAACAAACGAACCATCACTTTTTCTGTAAAAAAAGTCTATCTTGGTAATCCCCCAATAGTTTCTATCTTGATATAAAAACCGAATCTTGATGTTGCCATTACAATTACCATACATATATTCTCCGGTAATGTGGGTAGCCGCAACAAACGGACCTTGTGCAATTGCCTTATTATCAAAGCAAAGAAGGCTAATTAACAAGATGCTAAATACTTTACAGCTTGATGTCAATAGTTTGGAAAAAATGCTCATTGTGATATATTTATTGTCGTAAAAATAGTTTTTAACATACTTTTAACAAATTACTTTTTCGTTAACAATGCAAAATAGGTAAAAAGCCTTTAGTTGTACTTTTGAATTAATAAGTATAACTATTTATACAATATTATTTATCAGCATGTTGTAAATAAAACCTAACACTTGTTATTTCATTTAATTACATTCAGTACATGTTGATGTACTTCTTAAAATAAATCAGTGTTGAGTAATTATTGCTAAATTTGTGAAAAAAAATGAGTTTGCCGCTATACGAAATAGAAACATTTCTAAATTTCACTTCATCCGAATTGTCAATTTCTAAAAAAAGCATTTCATTAGAAACATGCTTTCGAGACATTCCTTCTTGGAGTTCTTTGAATGCTTTGATTTATATTTCGAGAATCAATGAAGAAACAAATGTTCTTATTACCTCAGGAGATTTATCAGAACTAAATAGTCTTAATGATATATACAGATTGATAAACGAAAGAAAACATGGCAATAACTAGACATCGTGGAATAAAGATAAGTGGGATTGTTAATGTGATTCCAGAGTTATCCGAAGACAACTTACAACTTACTATTATTAACGAAGAAGAGAGAGCGAAATTAGTTGAGCATACCGGTATAAGATATAGAAGAATAAGCCTACTTCCTGTAAAAAACTTATTTGAAAAAGGTATCAAAGAAGCAATAGATTTAACCGGATGGACTTATGATGATATTGATGTATTAATTTGTGTCACACAAACACCAGAGTTGAGTATACCATCAATTGCTTGTCAACTTCATGGTGATCTTGGATTTAAACAAAAAACCATATGTTACGATATTAATTCTGGTTGCTCCGGTTATGTATATGGATTTCATACAGTAGCATCAATATTAGCATCAATAAGTAAGGATAAAACAAGGGCTTTATTATGTTGTGGTGATGTATCAACTCATTTATTATCTCCAGAAGACACATCTACTCGACCTATTTTTTCTGACGCTGTATCAGTAACAGCAATTGAGTACAATGTTAACGACAGTAACATTACTGCGAGGTTCAACCTTGAAACAATGGGTAATGGACAATCCGCAATTTACACTGAACTAAACGCACAAAACAATAGAATAATGCGCCTTAATGGTATTGATGTTTTCGCCTATTCAGTAAAATATGTTCCTCAAAATATAGAGACATTAATTCAATCAGCAGAAATGCCAAATGAAATGCCTAGTATTTATGTGTTTCATCAGGCCAATAAACTCATTAATGATGCAATTTCTAGAAAACTAAAATTAACAAGCGATATGGTTCCTCATACACTTGAAACATATGGCAATACAGCCTCTGCAAGTATTCCAATTACTTTATGTACACGCTTAAATGAAATGAATAATTGGGTATTGCTATCAGGCTTTGGCGTAGGATTTTCAGTTGCTTCTGTTCTAATTAATATCTCAAATTTTGTACCACATAAAACAATTGAAATATGAGCGCGATTGATGTTGTAATTCCTGTTTACCAATCAGAGTCTACAGCACCCTTTTTAGTAGAAAGATTAGACAATTGGGCAAATCAATCTATTCTTAAACCTCATTTTATTTTTGTAAATGATGGTAGCTCCGACAAAACAATTCAAGTATTAAAGAAACATCTGAGTGCAACCAAACTCTCTTTTTCGCTTATTTCTCTAGCAAAAAATTATGGTCAACACACAGCAACAGCCATAGGTTTTCACTATTGTAAAAATAGTTTAATTGCTACCATAGATGACGACTTGCAACATGATCCATCGGTTATTGATACAATGCATGAATTTATGCTAATGAACGAAAATGATTTGGTCTATGGTAAATATGCTCAAAAAAAACATCATGCATTTCGTAATCTAGGAACTATTATTTTACAACAACTTCTTAAACTTGAAGGTAAAGACTATTCTATGGTAACATCATGCAGGCTGATGAAAAGCAGTGTAATTTCAGTGTTCAGAAACAACCAAAGACGTGTCTTTTTTGTAGATGATTATTTATTGTTGGGTGCTGTTAGCGTAAATTCATGCATAGTTGAACATAATGAAAGAGCCAACGGAAATTCAGGATATACTTTTGCAAAGCTAACTAAAATGGCTTTTACAATCTTAATGTTACATTCCACTTTACCATTGAGGTTGATTAGTAGAATGGGTTTATACATGTCCATTGTATTCTTTCTTTTAGGATGCTTTTATATTTATAAGAAATTAGCTTACGATATAGAGATTGGTTTTACATCGCTTATAGTTGCAATCTTTTTCTCAACAGGTTTAATCTTATTCTCATTAGGTATTATTGGCGAATATATTAGAAGAATATGGGCTTCTAAACAAGACCTTGACATGATTATTGTTGCAAGCCATTCGGTATCTGAACCCGTTTAGTTGGCCCACCTAAGAAAACACGACTTAATTACATCTACTCCTGTTCGAAAAACTTGGAATTTAACTATGATCAACCGAGAAGTGAATTGGTATGAAGTAGAAACAATAAAGTGGATAGTAGTTTACCCAAAATAAAACATTATGCTAAAAAAACGACCCGTATTATTTTTAATATTATTGGTTATAGTCACTTACGCAAACACCATAAGAAATGGTTATAATTTTGACGACCAGCTTGTTACTAATAACCATTATCTAACATCTACAAATAGTAAAAGTAATATGGTCGATATTTTTACAAAGCCATACTACTCTGATAAAATGGGCTATAGTTATGGTTATAGACCTATCACATTACTATCCTTTTATATTGAAAATCACTTATTAAAAGAAAGCCCACATATAAGCCATTTTATAAATGTAATACTGTTTTGTTTGACAGTAATTGCACTTTACAAATTAATACATTCAATAGCAATTGATGGGTCAGATAAAGTTGCACTTTTAGCAAGTGTAATTTTTGCACTCCATCCAATACACACAGAGGTTGTAAACAGTATAAAAAATAGAGATGAATTACTTGCTCTACTTTTTGCGCTATTAAGTTTTAGATATTTACTACAATATAACGGTAAAAACTATAGTGCGTTAATTTCAGCTTTTCTAATATTCTCACTTAGTATATTAAGCAAAAAGAGCACTATCCCTTTAGCATATGTTATGCCAACTACATTATTGTTAGTTCGCCAAATTAATTACAAATCATTTCTACTTGCATCATTGCCATTAATAGTAGTTGCCTTTTTATTTGGTGGTGTTTTAAATAGTAATCACATTTTAACTTTTGGGTTTATTAGTTTAATGTACTTAGCAACTATTTATATACTCTACAACAATAAAAAAATAATCACTACTTTAAATACAATTACAATTAGTCAGAAATTCAAAGTTATTGCAGCCACATCAATTCAGTTTGCTATTTACTTCCTTGTGATTTGGTTTAAACAATTCGGATATCTTATCATTAGCCTACCTTTTTATTATTATCTTTTCAAAACAAATAAAACATATACAATATATCTCATTATTATACAGGCATTAGCTATAGATTGGATTTTAAACTACCATGACTTTGGATTGATTTCTCTTTTTATAGCAATTGGCTTATTTGTAACAACGTACATAAATTCTAAGCTTAATACTGCAACAATTTTACTATTAGCATTAACTATAATACTATTCAATTACAATAGCCAATTCCTAATTTTTAATTTTGGAACCATTATAATAACATTTCTTTTTTTCTTCAGCGTTGAAAGAAAAATAGTTTTTGCAATTGTTACCACCGCAGGAACAATTGCCGGTGCTGTATTCTTTGATAATACACCGTTATTGGGGATGTTGATGTTACTTATAGTTGCTTATAAATTTACACATAAGTATGAATTAAACTCCTTAGTACCAATAATATTATCAATGGTAATATTGGCAATAGTTATATATCCTAGCTTAGATTTTAAATCAAACGTAATAAAACGGATAAGCACGACCGCTAATATTAAAACAAATTTAATTACAGATGTTAATTCTAATAATATTAGTGAGGGCAGAAGCCTATCCTTTATTGAAAACTCGTTAATAACTGAATCTTCACACGAAATACTTGTATTTACTGGATTATCTGTTTTAGGAAAATACTTGTTTTTAAATTTATTGCCTTACCAATTATCCTTTTATTATGGATATTCGGTAATAGATGTTTGTAATTCTAAATCACCTGCTAGTTGGCTTTCACTGCTATTACACATCATTCTAATTGTTATTGCTTTTTGGAAAATAAAAAAACAACCACTTTTAACCATAGGAATCTTATGGTACATAGCCTCTATAACTTTTTTTAGTAATTGGATAGAATTAGTTGCTGGAGTCGTTGGAGAGCGACTTTCTTACAATGCATCTGTTGGATTTTCCATATTTATAAGCGGTCTAATTTTGGGGCTAAAACCTGCGTTTTTAAATAAGAAGCCTTTTTACTTGGAGTTCTTTGTAATCCTTATTTTAACTTTATTCTTTTTAAAAACAGTTAGTAGAAATACTGAATGGTTTAATCCAACTAAACTAATGAGTAGCGATATCAAACACCTTGATAACTCTGGTCAAGCAAATAACATGTATGGTATAGCACTTATGAGTGAATTTCAAAAAAGTAGTAATTTATATGAGAAAGAAGAATTGATTAATAAGGCCCTATTTCATTTCAAGAGAACAATAAGTATTTATCCTAAATTTTTCAATGCACACATTGATCTTTCAAAAGTTTACATCATTCAAGGAAAATTACATGAAGCAAGAAGACAGTTAATTATTGCTTATGGTATAGAACCCAAAAACCTTCTGGTAATTGAAGAACTGATTAAAATTAATTTCGATATCAAGAATATTCGTGCTTTAATTTATTATACAGATCAATATCTTAGATATGACGAAAAAAATGAGAAAGTGTATGAATTAATTTCGCACTTGCTTTTCGAAAATGGTAAAACAAAATTGGCATTAAAATATTCTGAATTAGGATTAAAACATTTCCCAAACAATCAAATTTTATTGTATATCTATAACAACGATTTTACTTCAAAAGGTAACTAATATTTCACTATTTTGTAATTTATTATAGGTATTGTGCATTAATGATAATAGGCATTGAGGTTTGATATACCTTTCACGCCAAATTAAAACACACAATGTCGACATGAAAAAAATCGATTACTTTTTTTTATTACTTTTTTGCGTTTTTGGCACAACAAAACAAGCTTGGAGTCAACAATGTAATGTATCTAATACGGGTCCGGCACCAACACCAACCTGTATCAATCAGAACCTATTTCTTGGTGCTGGGGAGTCAAAGAATATGGCATTTGTTGCCGGGGAGCGCTATGTGTTCTCATTTTCTGATAACTCACAATCAAGTGGTATTTGTATAAACGGTAACAGAATTACACAAAACAACTACGTTTATACAGCACCTACTTCAGGAAATCTTCAAGTTGGTATGTATAGAAATAACGGATCATGGACATGGTCATCTGCAGTACTAACATACAGAAAAGCTACACCTGTTATAACTGCATATACAGATAGAGACCGTTGTGGGCCTGGTGACGTTCTAATTAATGCAATACCTGACTTTGGTACACCAAATTGGTATAACGTAGCAACGGGTGGAACAAGCTTAGGCACAGCAAACACTTTTCAAACACCTACTATAAGCTCTACAACTGCATATTACGTAGATGCTACAGCTAATGGCTGTACATCACCTACTAGAACAGCAGTTACAGCATCTATTAATCCTATACCTACAATTACATCTGTAACACAAGGAAGCCGCTGTGGTACAGGTACGGTAATTTTGGGAGCAACAGCAAGTGTAGGCTCTGTTCTCTGGATTAACGCACCAACTGGAGGAGGATTTACTTCTTCAGGAAATTCATATACTACACCTACTATCAGTACAACAACCACATATTACGCATTCGCTCAAACAGCTACTTGCACATCACCAACAAGAACTCCGGTAACCGCAACAGTTATAACCATACCTGCAATCACCTCAACAGTACCGGCAAGCAGATGTGGAATAGGAACAGTAACTTTAGGAGCATCAGCAAGCAAAGGAAACATAAATTGGTATAATGTTGCATCAGGAGGAACAAGCTTAGGAACAGGCACAAGCTTTACAACACCAAGCATATCAGGTACTACTACATACTTCGTTGATGCGACAGATAGTGGATGTACATCTGCAAGAACACCTATTACTGCAACAGTTAATACTACTCCTGGGTCTTGGTCTAAAATTTATGAAACAACAAACCCAAGTCGTGACGTATCAGGTTCTATAATATACGTTCCAGGATTCGGAAAAACAGGAGGAGCTGCCTCAGCATTCACAGGTGGATTTTCACGAGTTAAGTATCGCATGGAAAATAATGTTGGTGGAACATTAAGATGGGCAGAAGTATCTTTTGATGCTTGGAGCGGACTTACCACAACAGGATTACAAATTCCTGATCATATTAACAACGCTACTATTCAACGTAACGTGTTTAATATTGAAGTCACCTCTAATATGCCTGGTGTTAACACAGGTAAATTTGATACAGGTAGAGTTGAGATGTGGCCTTACAACTATGGTGCAGGATTATCTGGATTGATACCTGTCGGTGATGCATCAGTATATGATTGGGATGATGTAATTAATGTAGTTACAAATGGTCATGGTTCATTTCAAATTCATAACGTAACAAGTGGTTCACGTCAAACAATATTAGCCTGGAACATGCATAGAAATGGAGGTCCTGCAGAAATTGGTCTTGGTAACGCACCAACAGGTCATCCAGATTGGACGGATAATACAACGAATGGCTCAACTAACTTCAAAGTTCAAATTTTTGTTGGCTCACCTTTATTCAATAAATTATCTGGTACGCAAGATCAAACACTATGCTCTGGTGCATCCATAGTAAACACAGTATATAGCTACAGTAATGGCGCTACTGGTCTTTCGGTTGCTAATCTACCTGCAGGTTTAAGCTCAAGTTTAGACACAACAAATAAAAGATTAACAATTAGTGGAACACCTACAATAGGTGGTACTTACGCGGTTTTCCCAACCGGAAACTTTTTATGTGCGCCTGATTCATTGTATGGTATCATAACTTTAAATCAAACACCAACCATTACTTCAAGCACGCCTGCAAGTCGTTGTTCAACAGGAACAGTAACGTTAACAGCAGCCGCAAGTGCAGGTACTATTAATTGGTTTTCAGCAGCAACAGGAGGCACAAGCTTAGCAACAGGCACAAGCTTTACCACACCAAGCATAACAGCAACTACAACTTATTATGTAAATGCAACCGCAAACGGATGTACTACAGCAACAAGAACAGCAGTAGCAGCAACAGTAAATGCAATACCAACCATAACAGCAAACACACCAGCAAGTCGTTGCGGAACAGGTACAGTAACATTAGCAGCCACAGCAAGTGCAGGTACAATTAACTGGTACAGTGCAGCAACAGGAGGCACAAGCTTAGCAACTGGAGCATCGTTTACTACACCAAGTATTACAAGCACTACAACATATTACGTAGATGCAACAGCTAATGGATGTACAACAGCAACCAGAACAGCGGTAGCAGCAACAGTAAACGCTATACCAACTATAACAGCAAATACACCAGCAAGTCGTTGCGGGGTTGGCACAGTAACCTTAGCAGCTACTGCAAGTGCAGGTACTATTAACTGGTACAGCGCAGCAATAGGTGGCACAAGCTTAGCAACAGGAGCATCGTTTACAACACCAAGCATTACAAGCACTACAACATATTATGTAGATGCAACAGCTAACGGATGTACAACAGCAACCAGAACTGCAGTGGCAGCCACAGTAAATGCAATACCAACTACATCAGCAATAAGCGGAAGAACATCAGTTCATTCAGATACGGTTGAGACATACGCTGTAACTA
>JBFYQC010000189.1:0-12063 GCA_041302975.1 Bacteroidota bacterium | reverse complement strand
AATCTACATCTTGCACATTTTCTGACCCGGCAGTAGCGCCTTCAGCCCCTGTATCTGCAGCACCATTGTTTTCAGCACCTTGAGTAGCCTTATACATATCTTCGCTGGCAGCAGCCCATGCCGCATTTAATGCTTCCATGTGCGTATCAATACCTGCTAAATCTTTAGCCTCATGTGCTTTTTTCAATTCGGAAACAGCATTTTCAATTGCTTCTTTTTTCTCAGTAGGAATCTTCTCGCCATATTCTTTTAACTGTTTTTCAGTTTGGAATATTAAGCTATCAGCTCCATTTACTTTCTCCGCTTCTTCTTTGGCTTTTCTGTCTGTTTCAGCATTTGCTTCAGCTTCACGCTTCATTTTTTCAATCTCTTCTTTGCTTAAGCCGCTATTGCTTTCAATACGAATTTTTTGCTCTTTACCAGTTCCTTTATCTTTAGCACTTACTTGAATAATACCGTTAGCATCAATATCAAAAGTCACTTCAATTTGCGGTACACCACGTTGTGCTGGTGGAATTCCGTCTAGGTTAAACATTCCAATTGTACGGTTATCTTTAGCCATTGGGCGCTCACCTTGCAATACGTGTAATTGCACACTTGGTTGGTTATCGCTTGCTGTGCTAAATGTTTCACTGCGTTTGGTTGGAATAGTTGTGTTTGCTTCAATTAATTTAGTAAATACACCACCCATGGTTTCAATACCTAAACTAAGTGGAGTAACGTCTAATAACAGAACATCTTTTACTTCACCAGTTAAAACACCACCTTGTATTGCCGCTCCTAAAGCCACAACCTCATCAGGATTTACACCTTTGGAAGGAGATTTACCAAAAAAACTTTCAACCGCTGCTTGAATTGCTGGAATACGAGTAGAACCGCCAACTAAAATAATTTCATCAATGTCACTTGTGCTCATGCCAGCATTTTTTAGTGCAGTTTTGCAAGGCTCAATTGTACGTTTAATTAAACTATCCGCTAACTGTTCAAACTTAGCACGAGTTAATGTTTTAACTAAGTGTTTGGGTCCGCTAGCAGTTGCTGTAACATATGGTAAATTAATTTCGGTTTGTGCCGAACTTGATAATTCAATTTTAGCTTTTTCAGCAGCTTCTTTTAAGCGTTGTAAAGCCATTGCATCGGTACGTAAATCCATACCTTCTTCTGCTTTAAACTCATCAGCCAACCAATCAATAATTACTTGATCAAAATCATCACCACCTAAGTGCGTATCACCGTCTGTAGATTTTACTTCAAAAGTACCTGTTCCATCCACATCATACATTTCTAAAACAGAAACGTCATGTGTTCCACCACCACAATCAAACACCACTACTTTTAAATCTTTTTTACCTGTTTTATCCAAACCATAAGCTAATGCAGCTGCAGTTGGTTCGTTAATAATACGTCTTACATTTAAACCTGCAATTTCTCCTGCTTCTTTGGTGGCTTGGCGTTGTGCATCATTAAAATATGCAGGAACAGTAATAACTGCTTCTTTAACTTCTGTACCCAAATAATCTTCGGCTGTTTTCTTCATTTTTTGAAGAATCATAGCAGAAATTTCTTGTGGGGTATACATACGACCATCGATGTTTACACGAGGAGTATTATTATCTCCTTTTTCTACCGAGTATGGTACGCGTGAGGTTTCTTTTTTAGTTTCATCAAAATTACTTCCCATGAAACGTTTGATGGAATAGATGGTATTTTTAGGATTAGTTACAGCCTGACGTTTTGCAGGATCACCAATTTTACGTTCACCATCCTTTAAAAATGCTACAATAGAAGGCGTTGTTCTGCGGCCTTCACTGTTGGCAATTACCACAGGCTCGTTACCTTCCATAACGGCTACACAAGAGTTCGTGGTTCCTAAGTCTATACCTATTACTTTGCTCATATTAAAAGTTGTTTGTCACAACTAATCAATAGTAGTGCCACTTGGTATTTGGCAGTAATAAGGCAAAAATTTGTCAGTTTTTAATACTGTTGACGCTATTTAACCCTAAAATTTGTCAGCAAATATGACGATTTATTACCTATTCAATACTTGTGTATTTAGCAAATCTATGCTCAAATCAGTCACAGATTGTTTTAGTTTTGAGGTAGTACGAGATGCGAATACCCCAATACCGTTAGCTATATTAGAATAATCTGAAACTTTTGGAATGATACTACCACTTGGCTTATTGGTTTGAATCATATCATTATAATCACTGTTAGCACCAACAACAACAAACTCTATTGAATTAAATGTTCTTCTTACAGCAGCATTAACAGGAATATTATTAGTAAAATGGCCCAACAAACCTTGTTTAGATACTCCGATCGTAGCTTTACCGTTTTGAATAGAAGTATATAAGGCATCTTTTCTAACGTAATAATCAACAGACTTAAGTGTAGAATCACTTGTTGATTTATTGATTTCCCAATAGTTGAGCCTAACAATTAAATCAAACATAAATACATTATTGCCTATTTGCTCAACCTGATAAGAAAATGTTCCGTTAGGTGACTCTATAAAATTAATAGCACCTCCAAGACGAATATTAGCAGTACCCGTTGCAGTTGTTGTTGCTATATATTCCTTTTCAGTTTCATTACTTTTTATACGCAATGTGTAACGAGATCCAGCATTAAAAAATCCAGTTGTAAGCTGCCCCCAGTAACTAGAATCAAGATTACTAAAAAAACCACTTTCTTTACGTGGAGCCAATCTTTTAAAATCCCTGAACAAGTTTTGATTATTTGCGTTAACAACCTTAACTGTAATACTTTTCATGTATAACGAATCGGCAATTTGAGCCACTTCTTCTGTTGTTTTATTTACATCGTTTTGATAGGTTTTCTGAATTCGAAAAATTTGACTGTCTTGTCCCATATCAATAATGGCATAAACAACAGGAGTTTCGAGATAAGGAGCATTAATATCAAGTGTATTATCACATGCTGTTAATAGTAAAATGCCTGCTAAAAAAAGTAATGTCCAATTTTTCATAGAGGTGCGAATATAATTTTAATTGCTGAATATCGAAGTGTTCAATGCTTAAGTAGAGTTTTTTAGTTAATAGGTTGCGCGCTTCCTTGTTCTATATCAATATTTAATACATACCTTTGATAACTATTTACTTATTATGAGTACTTACAAAGAGATAAAAAAAGTAACCACCCATGTGTTGCAAGAAATGAAACTAAGGGGTGAAAAAATATCGATGTTAACAGCATACGATTACAGCCTTGCTCGTATATTTGATGATGCTAAAATAGATGTACTTCTTGTTGGCGACTCGGCTAGCAATGTGATGCATGGACATGAAACAACCTTACCTATTACGTTAGATGAGATGATTTCTCACGCTTCAGCTGTTATTAGAGCTGTTAACCGTAGTTTGGTTGTTGTTGACTTACCCTTTGGCTCATATCAAGGCAACTCTAAAGAAGCATTAAATTCAGCTATCAGAATTATGAAAGAAGCTGAAGCTCATGCCGTAAAACTGGAAGGTGGAGAAGATGTAGTTGATTCTATTAAACGTATTTTAACTGCCGGAATTCCAGTAATGGGCCACTTAGGATTAACCCCTCAAAGCATCTACAAATTTGGCACTTACGAGGTAAGAGCAAAAGAAGAAGAAGAAGCAAACAAACTGATTGCTGATGCTAAATTATTGGAACAAGCAGGGTGTTTTGCTATTGTGTTAGAAAAAATTCCGAGTAAATTAGCTAAGCAAGTAGCAGAAACAGTAAAAATACCAATTATAGGCATAGGTGCCGGACCGCATGTTGACGGGCAAGTATTGGTTTGTCATGATATGTTAGGTATCAATAAGGATTTTTCTCCTAAATTTTTACGCAGGTATTTAAACCTTTACGATGAAATTAAAGGCGCTGTAGAGCAATACGTAACTGACGTTAAAAGTGTTGACTTCCCCAACGAAAAAGAACAATATTAAACCGACCAAGTAGCGTTAGCATCAATCCAAGCAATGAGTTTACAAGTATTATTTGAAGACAACCACCTGATAGCCGTGGCAAAACAACCGGGGCAAACGGTTCAACCTGAACCTGGTAAACCAACAAGTTTGGAAGATGAAGTTAAGGCCTATATTAAAGAAAAATACAACAAACCCGGTGAAGTTTTCTTAGGTGTAATACACAGGCTTGACATGCCGGTAAGTGGAATAGTTTTATTTGCCCGCACAAGTAAAGCTTTAGCTCGCATGAACGAATTGTTTAAAAACCGAAAAGTTGATAAAATTTATGAAGCAAAAGTAGAAGGAAAACCTCTTCACACTACGGATACACTTACTCACTATTTAGTGAGAGATGAAAAGAAAAATATGACCCGAGCGTATATTAGGCCGGTACCTAACTCAGAAAAAGCCACGCTTAGTTTTGAAGTAAAATATGTAAATAACAGCAACAGCATTTTGCGAATTAAATTACTAACTGGTCGCAAACACCAAATTCGCGCACAGTTAGGCGCAATTAACTGCCCTATTGTTGGCGATGTAAAATATGGTGCAAGCAAATCTAATGAGGATACAAGTATAGCACTTGCTGCAGTTGAACTATCGTTTGAACATCCAGTTACTAAAATACCTGTAAAAATAATATACCAGGTAAAGTAGAGATTAGAATGTGGAGTTGAGAAGTTAGAAAAGATACTACACCAAAATTGAAGCCATAAACAAATTACCTCTAAAACAAAAATCCCTCAATCTAAATTAGATTGAGGGATTTTTCTATTTTACTTGATTAAATTAACCTTGCGCTTCTTGTTGAAGGTGTAATTTATAAGCAGCTCTAATTCTTTTAAAGCGATTCTTAACACATGGCTTAGTAAATTCTTTACGCTCGCGCATTTCTTTTACAACACCAGTTTTTTCAAATTTCTTTTTGAACTTCTTAAGTGCTCTATCTAATGATTCGTTTTCTTTAACGTTTACAAATATCATATACTAAATTACCTCCTTTCCTTTAAATCTCTTTTATTGCTAAAAGGACTGCAAAAGTAGTGTGTTTTATTAATTTACCAAATAATTAATTAATCTCTTAAAATATTGCGGGCTATTACCAACTTCTGAATCTCGCTAGTTCCTTCACCAATAGTACAAAGCTTAGAATCGCGGTAAAACTTCTCTACCGGAAAATCTTTGGTATAGCCATAACCACCAAAAATTTGCACCGCTTCTGTTGCTGCATAAACACAAACTTCACTGGCATAATATTTAGCCATGGCGCTTTCTGTTGTCATTGGTTTATGTCTCATTTTTAAATCTGCAGCTTGATAAGTTAACAACTCGGCAGCCTCAATTCGTGTTGCCATATCAGCCAACTTAAATGAGATAGCTTGAAAACTTGAGATGGGTTGTCCAAATTGCTGACGCTCTTTAGAATATTGCAAAGCAGCTTCGTAACTACCTTTAGCTATACCTAAACTTAATGCAGCAATCGAAATACGCCCTCCATCAAGAACTTTCATTGCTTGTTTAAAGCCTTCTCCTACTTTACCTAAAACATTCGCTTTAGGAACACGGCAATCTTCAAATATTAATTCAGCTGTTTCACTGGCACGCATTCCTAGTTTATTTTCTTTCTTTCCACCTTTAAAACCAGGAGTTCCTCGCTCAACAACAATTGCTGTTATACCATTGCTATCTAACAAATCACCTGTCCTTACTAAAACTACAGCTATATCACCTGTAATTCCATGGGTAATCCAATTTTTTGTTCCATTAATTATATAATGGTCTCCATCCTCTTTTGCCACACATTGCATTCGCATTGCGTCACTACCTGTGTTAGCCTCGGTTAATCCCCATGCACCAATCCAATCTCCAGTAGCTAACTTTGGTAACCATTTTTTCTTTTGCTCTTCATTGCCAAATTGCAAAATATGTCCAGTACACAATGAATTGTGCGCAGCCATAGATAAACCAACCGAACTACAAACTTTTGCAATTTCTTGAATAGCTGTAATGTATTCATAATATCCTAAGCCTGCTCCTCCGTATTCTTCAGGAACCAATACACCCAGTAAACCAAGTTTACCCATCTCTTGCATGGTATCTTTAGGAAAAAACTGCGCCTCATCCCACTCCATAACATAGGGTCTAATGTGTTTTTCTGCAAAATCTTTGGCCATTTGAGCTACCATTTTTTGATTTTCTGTATGCTCAAATCCGAAACTTGTTATACCTTCAGTAGTCATAATTTATTTTTAAGTTGCTGCAAATATATAAAAAACACAACGTGGCGGTTATTCTAAATGTTTTTGTTCACAATCAATAATCGGCTAACTATTATATTCGCTGCATGAGAACTGTTTTGAGTTTAAATTATTTACCCAATATTTTATGGATGCGTCATTTTTTAACCGGTAATGCTATAATTGATACCCATGAAAATTTTGTAAAGCAGACTTATCGTAACCGTGCAATGATATTATCCGCTAATGGAACATTGGCACTAACTATACCAGTGCAAAAAACTGCTCATAAAACACCTGTATATGACCTTAAACCTGACCATACTATAAATTGGCAACGACAACATTGGGAGAGTATCAAATCCGCTTACGGATCTGCCCCTTATTTTATTCACTATTTTGATGCATTCGAAAAATTGTATCATACAAATACCGATAGCATACTTCAATTTGAATGTGATTTACTAAAACTGTGCATCAGGTTTTTGAAAGTTGATAAGCAGGTACACCTGAGTGATGAGTATATTCTTTGCGGAGAAAATGATATAGATCTTCGTCAATATATTACACCCAAGGTAAAACCTCAAGAGCAATTTAATCCTTACCTACAGGTGTTTTCAGAAAAATTCCCTTTTGAGCCCAACTTGAGTATTATTGATGTGCTTTTTAACTACGGCCCAAGGAGTATTGACTATATACTAGCCTAAACAAGAATTTATTTTTTTTGATATGCTCCGTTTTTCCATGCATTAAAAAACTGCCCCCAGGCAAATGGATCAAAAATTCTATTTGGAGGTAGTTGCCCATTGTAATAGTAACGATAAGCCTGTTGTTGTGCGGTGTATCTTTGAGATTCTACTCCATCCATAGTCATACTTTGTGCAATATTTTCAAGCGTTTTCTTTCTTAAATTACGTGTTGATGCCTCATAGTAGGCGTCAGGAATAGTTGCTTTTACAAAATAATAATCAAATTCATCAGGTGTAGGATAAGAACGTATAACTGCAGTGTTTAAAAACACAGTGTCTTCAGTCATCGGCTGAATAATGCTATACTTAATCCCTTTTAAATTCTGAGGCAATATGTACTCGACTGATTTATAGCCAATAAAACTAAAAACAATCGTATCTGTTTTTTTTACTACAAATGAGAAAAAACCTCCTTCATCAGTAAATGTTCCTTTATTGGTATTTTTTATGCGTATGGATACCAAGGGTAATCCCTCTAAACTATCAACCGAAACTACTAAACCCGACAATTGAACAAGCGCCACTGTTTGGTGTGGTTTAGTTTGTTCTTGAGGCTGCTGAGCCAATACAGTATAAGATAAAGTCGAGGCTAAAGCAAAAAATATAACAACAAGTAATTTTTTCATAGTGGCATTAAATAATAAATCCTACTGTAATACACAAAATCACTAACAACGGGCTTGGTATTTTGGTCGTCAATAATAAGAATAAAGTACCCAAAAGCACCAACATATTTGGTTCATTTACCTCTACCGGTTTAAATAACAAATAAGCGGACGCAATAACCAATCCTGCGGATGTGGCATTAATCCCTTCAATAGCATTTTTTATTGGCGAATAGTTTTTTACTTGAGCCCAAATTGGATATACAAAAAATATAAGTAAAATACCAGGTAAAAATATGGCTATTGTGCCAATAGTGCCGCCCAATACTTGCCCCATAACACCCCAATCGTTTAGTGCCATTGCCCCTGCATAAGCACTAAAACTGAACACAGGACCAGGTATGGCTTGCAAAACACCGACACCCGCCAAAAAAGTATTGGGCTCTAAGTAATGTTTAAATTCAACAAATTGGTTATACATCATAGGTATAAGTACATGCCCTCCACCAAAAACAATACTTCCAAAACGATATGTATTCTCAAACAATAAAAACGCTTTATTTTGGGTAAGCGCACCCATCAGAGCCGCAAACAAAAATATGCTCAAAAACAATAGAAAATTACCCCAAAAAATATCTTTAATAGGTCTTACATCGCGATAATTGGATTTATTTATTTGGGTAGATACGAAACCTCCAATTAAAAGTAACACGGGAAAAACTAAAGGATTTTCTATAACAATTGCCATGACCGCTGCTAAAAGCATCAAAACCCAATGATGTATACGTTTTACAAACAGATTCTTGATTTGATAAGCAGCGTATATTATAAAACCTACTGCCATAGGTTGAAGGTACTTTAAGAAATCAAGCTTTGGGTTGCTTATATCTAAAAGCGAGATAAACATTGCAAAGGATAGCATAAGTAAACACGCGGGGAACACCCAAACTGCTAATGTCAAAAAAGCCAATGTTGGTCCTCCGATTTTGTATCCAATTGCTGTAATAGTTTGTGTGGAAGTAGGCCCAGGAAGCATACTACATAAAGAATTCAGCTCCTTTAACTCCAATTCAGTAAGGTAATTCCGCTTCACCACTAAAATTTTATAGAACTGAGTAAAATGCATTTGTGGCCCCCCAAAACCAGTTATTGCCAGTTTCAATATATCCGTAAGATATAGTAAGAGTTTTATTTGCCTGATCTGTTGCAAGTTGCCGATAAACTTAATGAAATACTTTAGTATTGGTTTTAACAAAAATAAACAAATAATTGAAGTACAAAACAACTTGAATACTTAAGACTGGTTTTACAAGCTAATAATCAATAAAATACAAAAGCAAAACCAATTAAACCAACTCTTATGAGATAATACTGGCTCTTCATCTTATTTATCCACCTTTTATACAACTTATTGATTTTTTATTGCTACAAAATGTAGATTTAGTTTTATTTGCATACTTATTATAATCCCTAAACGAGATGAAATTACTTAAACTACACCTCCTAACTACAAGTTTTTTATTACTTGGATCTATTGTTAGTGCACAAACTGATTATTATTGGGTGGGATCTACTGGTAATCAGCTCTGGAGTGACCCAACAAATTGGTCTTTTACGAGTGGAAGCCTAGCCGCTGCGCCTAACCATCCTCAGAATGGTGATAATGTAATATTTGATGGCGGGTCAGTAAGTAGCTGTACCATGGATATTGACGATTTAGATGGTGATTTTGATCTATCAACAAATACTTTCAATGATATAGTTTTTGAATCAACATTTACACTTGATGTTAACTTTGGCGGTGCATATAATATCAATGCTACTTCGCTCTCTGTTAGGGGGGGAGACTTCAATTGGACTGGAGGGGGCACACTTACAGTAAGTAACTCCGTTGTGATTGATGGTGGATTATTAAACATGAGTGATGCATCTGGCGTACATTCATTTGGCTCCCTCACAAACACTTCAGGCACTTTTGATGGAGGAAGTGTTGGCCAAATTTTAATTAACGGTCCTCTAACTATTAATGGAGGAAACTTCACATCAACCAGTGGAGAATTAACAATCGAAAATTCTGGTGCAACAATCATTTCATTTACATCAGGAACATTCAACTCTAATTCAGGCCTAGTTAGTGTAAGCCTATTGAGCAATTCAACAAATACCATATCATCTGGTATGTCATTTAATAATTTAACTATTACCAACCCAAGCACAGGAGTAAGCCGCACAATCTCGATGGGATCGGGAACAACATCGATTACCGGTATATTTGCGTTAACTGCTTCTAGCACACGTACAGTTAATTTAACTGGAGGAGGAACTATAAATGTGCTTGGAGATGTTGATATGTCAAACCATAATGGAACAGGAAGTCCGTCACATAATTGTACCATATCGTTTGTAGGAACCAGTGGAACCAGCAATTTAATTGGTTCCTCTGCAATAGGATACGGACGATTACCGCACATAAACATTAACCAGTCAGGATCTGCATCGTTAGTAATTACAGATTTTGTAAACTTAGCTGGAAATTGGACATACACTAGCAACACATTGGTTACAACAAGTTCTTCAACCGTTACAATATACGGCACAAGAAACCTTGATGCCACTAATACTTCGGCCATTACAATGGCTTTCAATGATTTAAATATTGGTAGAACGGGAGCAACAGCTAGCATAACACTCACAGGTGCTTTACAGGCTAATGGAAATTTAACAATTAACTCTGGCTCAACATTAAATACAAGTGGAAGTAATTTTGGATTAACTTTAGGAGGCAATTTCTCAAACCTTGGGAATTTTACCCCTAACAATTCAATAGTGACATTAACTGGAACGGCCACACAATCATTAGACTTTAGAAATGCAACAACTCCAACCTTAAATAGCTTAATTTCCTCAAAGACATCTGGTACAGCTACTATAACAGATGCCATAAATGTTTCAACATTAATTCAATGCACCGGAGGTACATTAGCACTTGGAACCAATTTGGTAACTTTACTTTCAACATCATCAACTACAGCTCAAGTGGGCAATTCCACTGGTGGAACATATACTGGGGCTGCGAACATACAACGTTACATTCCTTCTGTTGGAAGAAGATGGAGATTTCTTGCTGCTCCGGTAACCAGCGGGGCAACAGTAGCAAACAGTTGGAGAAATACCATGTTTATTACAGGATCTGGAACAGGAACAGGCCCTGTTGGGCTATCTAATTTCAACTCAAATGGATTTGATTGGACGCTGGCCGGAAGTCCTACGATTTATACATACAACGAAAATCAAGTTACAGATTTTAATAGCAGATGGGTTGCATTACCTTCTGCAAGCTCAACATTAAATAGAGGTACTGGTTATAGGGTTTTTGTTAGAGGTGACAGAAGTGATCTAGGACGTTTAAATGGTAGTGTAACCACTCAAAATGAGGTTATATTAACAGCTAATGGTGGAATACCACATGGTACTCTAAATATTCCAATAACTTGCTCTAACGGATGTGGTACAGATGATGGATGGAATTTAATTGGGAATCCATATCCAGCTACATTAGATTGGAATACTTTTCAAACAACAAATAGCGCTCTTATTTCAGGTGTATATACAGTTTTAAACCCATCAAGTAATGCTTATGAAACATGGAATGGCACAACAGGTAGCGCAGGAAGATACATTAGCTCAGGACAAGCATTCTGGGTTAAAAGTTCAACATCATCTGCTAACCTAGATTTTTCAGAGAGCCATAAAGCAACAAGTGAAAATGGAGGAAACAAGTTCAAAACCTCTTCATTAATGAACCATTTAATGATTACCTTAAGTGGTAATGGATTCTCTAACAAAGCATTTATCCACCAGAATGCATCTGGCTTATATGGACCTGACAACTTTGATGCACTTAAATTTGGATATGGGAATTTTCAAGTTGCTACGTTCGAGCCAGGCACAAATAGGAAACTTGACATCAACAACTTACCTATTTTCGGAGCAAAAACAACCGATACCATTGAAGTTGAAGTCAGCATACCTGCTTCAGCTAGTAATTACCAATTAAACTTTGCGGATGTAAACTCATTTAACAATAACCTCAAGGTTTACCTGCAAGATAAATTTTTAAACACCATACAGGATTTAAGTGCTGCGAACACTTACTCTTTCGCAACCAATGGAACAACAGCATCAACCGGTAATCGTTTTCGTATTTTGATTACTAATCAAAACAATCCGTTGCCAGTAGTTTTTGCGGCATTGGAAGCACAACTCAATAACAATACAACAGATTTAAAATGGAGCACACTAAGCGAAAAAAACAATGCTAAATTTATTGTTGAGCGTAGTATAGACATGGTTAACTTTACCGAAATTGGATTGGTTAAGGCGGTAGGTAACTCTAATATTAGAAACAATTACACATTTAATGATATTAAGCCAGAAGCATTCGCCACAAATTATTATCGTATAAAACAAATTGATTTTGATGGCAAACATTCTTATTCTAACA
>JBFYQC010000188.1:0-5719 GCA_041302975.1 Bacteroidota bacterium | reverse complement strand
ATGTTCCATTAATTCTAACAGAGTCTGATGCTGTTAATGTAATTCCTGTAACCGTTAATCCTCCCGAGAACGTAAGCATTTTGTTGCCTGATAACTCTTGGTTATTAGTAGCAAACGTATACGTACCGTTTCCAGAAATGAAGGTTCCTTCGTTTTTAATGCCACCCCTTATGGCAAATATCTCAGCTACATTAACCTGAAATGTGCCTGTATTGGCTATATGAACTAATCCAACTAATGTTACAGAGCCACTTGTGCTTCCCTCTATGTAAGTACCAGCAATGTAAAAAATTCCATTCATAACTAAACTAGCAGTACCGCTATTATTAAGGGTTGATCCAGTATTTATGATAAGGCTATCATTACAAGTAATAGTACCAGCCGGATTTTTTGTTCCACCACTCAATATTAATTTGTTATAGGTTCTGTTTCTAATAGATTGAGTAGTTGCTGAGAAGTATTCAAAAGAAGAAGAGCTGTTTGTAAATGTACCTCCAGTGCTAGTCCATGAACCGCCTAACCTAAATTTGCCAGATCCACTGAACTCAATTATATTCTCGCTAGTACTTCCAGCCATGGTTAAATTTAAATTAACCTGTATAGTTCCAGTTGTTGCACTTATCCTATTTACCCTACCTGTTGTTAAATTAGGTAAATTCAATATGCCACATTCAAGGCTTCCTGCACCCACATTTATATGTTGGGTAACGTTAGCCGTAGGGTTAGAAAACAAAATTCCTTTGTTTGAGGTAAGTTTAATTCCAGTGTTAATAGTAATTGTACTGCCAGTTGAACCAGATTGAAAATAGATACTGTCGCAGGTTGCATCATTTGTAACTGTTATGTTTGAACCAGGTGCGATAAGCACATTATCTGTTGCTGTCGGTACTCCAATAGGAGACCATTTGGATGAATCACTCCACAAGCCACTGCCGGTAAAAAGTTTTGTTTGTCCGTTTGCACTAACAGCAACTAATAATATAATAGTTAAAGAATATATTGATTTTACTATTAAATTCTTCATGGTTCTAGATTATATTTTTAACTTTTGAATAGTCAAAAATTGCTCTAAAACCTTGTTGTTACTACTTAAATTGGACTAGTGTGTGTTTTATGCTTGTGAATGGTGCTGTGTTGATTTTAGTTGCGTGTTTATGATTATAAAAAGGTGTTTAATGTGTATTAATTAGCATATTACAGTATAAGTTGCTTATTTCATAAGTTTCAAAAATGAAGTTTTAACTTTTTAAATAAACGTATTAAAATGAACCTATTTTACCATTCTGATCGTATTTATTGGTAAAATAAGTGATATGCTAAAGTTCATATTCGTGTGTTATTTGTTAACCCCAAATTGCTCCACCTAAGCTATTTTTGGTGGCACCTGTTATACTCATCAGGCTATTGTTAATTTTTCTTAATCTTAAAACGCCTAAGAAACCAAAAATCAAAGCCTCCTTGTAATTTACCAGATGCTTGTTAGGTACTAGAAGTGCACTTTGTGTTTGTGCATTAATTTCATTCACTAAAGTATTATTGAATGAGCCACCACCCGTTGTTAAAACTGTTTTTAAATTATTTGATTTAATAACCTGTGCTATTTGATTCGCTATGTGCTTGTTTATAGTAGCTAATAAGTCTTTAGGTTGAATTTCAAATTGTTTTATTGTTGGCCAGAAATGTTCATTAACCCATTCTATTCCCAGTGATTTAGGGGGTAGTTGTTTGTAAAAGGAAAGTGAGTTTAAGTGCTCTAAAAGCGTTTCATTAACCTCACCTTCTAATGCAATTTTGCCTTCACTATCAAACTCAAATCCCAATAAATTTGCAACAGGGTTCATTATTATATTGCAAGGACTTATATCAAAAGCGATTCTCTGGTTATCTTTTTTAAAGCTAATATTGCTAAATCCTCCAAGATTAAGACATGCTTCAAATTCATTAAAAAGTAATTCATCTCCAATTGGTACAAGTGGTGCTCCTTGCCCGCCTAGTGCAACATCAACCACTCTAAAATCATTAATAGTTGTTATTCCGGTTTCTGCATAAATGCTTGCTCCACTTCCAATTTGTGATGTAAAACCATTATTGGGTTGATGGAAAATAGTATGTCCGTGGCTAGCGATGAAATCAACATGAATTTTATGCTTAGCAATAAAAGTATTGATAAGTTGACCTAGATATTTTCCATAAAATGTATCTGTTTTAGGGAATATAAAGGCAGGTTGTTTGTGCAGTTCTTTTAATCTAACCAGCCAAGTTTCGTTGTATGGAATTGTTTCGGCTTCAATAATTTTGTATAACCATTTATCACCGCTTGCATTAAACTCACAATAGGCAATATCAACACCATCAAGAGATGTGCCCGACATGATGCCAATTACGCGATAACTAAATTCCTGGTTGATTTCGGGCATATTAAATCCCTGATTTTACTTCTTCCCACCTAATGCCTGTAACCTCATTTAAAGTAGAAAGTTTGTTTACAATATTTTCTATATCCGTCTGCCTTCTATCTAAGGAGTGTATATCCGCTATAATTTCAGCTTTACCTTTAGTTTGTATAGCTGTAATATGTAAAGTTGATTCAGCTGAAACGGCATCTATTAAACTATGCTTAATGTAAGCCATAGCACCATTTTGTAGGGATATATTAATTAGATATGAATTTCCAGATTCAGTAATTTGACTGATGCGGTTATCAATTTTTTCTCCGATTGGTCTGAGTAAAATATTACCCACTACCACAAAGGCTGTACCAACCAAACTTTCGTACCAATAACCCAAGCCCGCTAAAGCACCTATCGCAGATGAGCACCAGATGGTTGCTGCTGTATTTATGCCTATAATGTTATTACCATTACGCATCATTACGCCTGCACCCAAAAAGCCAATACCAGTAACTATGTTAGCCGCAACTCGGGCTGATCCGGAGGTATCACCTACAATTTTTTCTGACAATAAAATAAACAACGCTGCACCACCTGCAACTAAAGCATTTGTTTTCACTCCGGCAATTTTGTGTCGCCATTGCCTCTCGAACCCTATTATTGTGCCTAAAACAAAGGCCAAAAAAAGTCGGTGCTCAAACGTGCCAATGTTAATGTCTGTAATTTGCATCGGGTTTTAATAATTAATCTTCTAAAGTAATTATTTCTAACAATTCATTCAATTCATCAAAATCTTTTATGCCCACTTGTTCTTCTGATCCTCCAGATACGTTTATGGCAAAAGGCTTAAACGAATCAATAGTATTTATAACTGTTTGTGTCGAAATATTTAAACCCCAAATGATTTGATAATTTTTACATAACTCAACTAACTGTTCGCAATCGTAATTTTCTGGCTGGGTTGATGCATACAAATGAAATGCATCACAATATTTTGCATAAGCCACTAATTCTTTGGCAAGTTGTTCTTTGTTGTATGTATTTACATCAATTTTTTTAATGATGGCTTTACCGATTTGAGGCAGTTCATCAGGTAAAACATGGTTGTTTAGTTCTACTGCATCAACCTGCAAAAGATCACTGATATCTTTTATTTCTTCAATAGATTGGTTACCGAATTCGGCCACAATATTACTTCCTGTTATCCAGTCAATCATTTCTTTTGCTTTAATAGGTGCAATATAATCAGCACTCAATTTGTCAAAACAAAAACCGATGTATTCAATACCAACAGCTGCAGCATAACGTGCATCACTTAGATTGGTTACGTTGCTAAATTTTACTTTAGTTAAAAAACTCATGGTTGCGAATTTAATGGTTTAGTTGGTATCATTTATTGTTGATTGCTGAATTGACTTTAATTATACTTGTTGTTGAATAACGTAATACCCGTGAAACAATCAACGTTTTTTTATGATGTGTATGAAGTGGTTAAACTAATACCTAAAGGTAGGGTAACTAGTTATGGTGCAATTGCAAAATATTTAGGTTCCGCTAAAAGTAGCCGAATGGTTGGTTATGCTATGAATGCTGCCCATGCTTTACCTAATTTGCCCGTACAACGGGTGGTAAACAGAAATGGAATGTTAACCGGTAAGTTTCACTTCGCTACACCAACACGTATGCAAGAGTTATTAGCAAAAGATGGGGTAGAGGTAAAAAATGATCAAGTAGTGAAATTTAAAATATTATTTTGGGACCCAAGTATTGAGCTGCAAATTGGTTAATCTCAACTTGCACCCCAACTTTCTCTGTCTAAGCTTCGGTATTGAATAGCCTCAGCTAAATGTTCTATTTTAATATCATCACTTGCATCCAAATCTGCTATGGTGCGTGCTACTTTTAAAATTCTATCATAGGCCCTTGCTGAAAGTTGTAGCCTGGTCATTGCTGTTTTTAAAAGTGTTTGCCCTGCAGGGTTTATTTGACATACCTCTCTCACTTTGGTACTGCTCATCATGGCATTGCTGTGTATACCCTCGTTTTCGGTAAACCGTTGTGTTTGAATTTCACGTGCTTGAATTACTCGATCTCTTATACTTTCACTTTTTTCCGCTTTTCGAGTATCGGTTAACTGCTCAAAATCAACAGGAGTAACTTCTATGTGTATGTCAATTCTGTCTAATAACGGTCCTGATACTTTGCTTAAGTATTTTTGAACCATACCTGGTCCGCAAACGCATTCTTTTTCTGGGTGGTTAAAGTATCCACAGGGGCAGGGATTCATAGAGGCAATCAACATAAAACTTGATGGATATTCTATAGAAAATTTAGCGCGTGAAATGGTAATTCTTCTTTCTTCAAGTGGTTGACGCATTACTTCAAGAACAGTGCGCTTAAATTCTGGTAACTCATCTAAAAAAAGTACTCCATGATGTGCCAGGCTTATTTCACCAGGTTGAGGATTGTTTCCGCCACCAACAAGGGCAATATCAGAAATGGTGTGGTGTGGACTTCTAAATGGTCTTTGATAAAGTAATGAAGTTTCTTTATTTAGCCTTCCAGCAACAGAATGTATTTTAGTTGTTTCTAATGCTTCGTGTAAAGTAAGCGGTGGAAGTATGCTAGGTAAGCGTTTTGCAAGCATTGTTTTCCCTGCACCTGGAGGACCAATTAATATAACATTATGTCCCCCTGCTGCTGCAATTTCTAAAGCGCGTTTTATGTTTTCTTGTCCGCGAACATCCGAAAAATCATTTTCATTTTTATGTAGGTTGTTCTCAAACTCAGCACGTGTATCTATCTCAAACTGAACAAGGCTTCCTTCATTATTAAAAAAATCAATTACCTCTTTTATGGTGTCTACACCATATACTTTCAAGTTATTTACTATTGCAGCTTCACGTGCATTTTCTTTAGGTAAAATAAAACCTTCAAAACCTTCTTTTCGCGCTTGTATGGCAATTGGTAAAGCACCTTTAATTGGTTTTAAAGAACCATCCAAAGCGAGTTCGCCCATAATGATGTACTTATTTAAATTTTCGCCAATCATTTGCTCTGATCCAGCCAAATAACCCAATGCAATAGGTAAATCATATGATGAGCCTTCTTTGCGAATATCAGCTGGAGCCATATTAATAACTACACGCAAGCGGGGCATTTTTAAGCCCATATTTTTTACAGCAGTTTCAATTCTGTGGTGACCTTCTTTCACGGCATTATCGGGTAATCCTACTAAGCTGTATCCAACACCTTGATTCGATACATTAACTTCAATTGTGATAGTTACGGCATTAACGCCATGAACCGCACTTCCGTAGGTTTTAATG
>JBFYQC010000187.1:0-8664 GCA_041302975.1 Bacteroidota bacterium | reverse complement strand
GCGCGGGACTTCTTGTAATCGAATGATTTATTATTTCAACACCACCTGTTTCAACTCATCATAATCAATGCCCATGTGCGATTCGTTATAAATGCAATCCCCCTTTTTTATTACTAAAACTTGTGGTGATTGATGTTCAACTTCGTAATGGTCGGCAACAGCATTTGATGTGGTTCGGTGTGCAATTAAATCTAAATAATAGGCTTGCACTTCACTCATTTCGGTTTCGTTCCAACTACGCTCTAAACGCGCTAATGCGGCTGAACTTATGCTGCAACGGGTGCTGTGTTTAAACACAATTACCGGGGCCTGATGAGATTGTACATCAACATCAACCAATTGCTCTATTTGCTCAAGTTTTTTCCAGTTCATGTTGGTGTATTATGCTCCGGCAGGTGCGTGTTTTGCTGCTAAATAACGCTCGGCATCTAATGCAGCCATACAACCTGAACCTGCAGCAGTAACTGCCTGACGATATATTTTATCTTGTGCATCACCACAAGCAAACACACCTTCAACATTGGTTTTACTGCTACCAGGTATGGTTTTAATGTATCCGGTCTCGTCCATGTCAATAAATGGTTTAAACACATCTGTGTTTGGTTTATGACCAATGGCCACAAAGAAACCTTGTATCACGTATTCTGTTTTTTCTCCGGTAACATTGTTTTTAATACGCATACCATCTACTTTTTTATCACCCAAAATCTCATCGGTTTCGCTATTAAACAATACCTCAATATTTGGTGTATTCATAACACGGTGTTGCATAGCTTTTGATGCACGGAACTCATCTCTGCGCACAATCATGTATACTTTGTTACAAATTTTGGCTAGGTAACTTGCTTCCTCACAAGCAGTGTCACCTGCACCAACAATGGCTACATCTTTTCCTCTAAAAAAGAAACCATCACAAACTGCACAAGCAGAAACGCCATAACCGTTTAATTTTTCTTCGCTAGGTATACCTAACCATTTGGCTGATGCACCTGTAGAGATGATAATGGTGTCTGCTGTAATTTCTTTGCTTTCGTCAACAACCACTTTATAAGGAGGTTTACCACTGAAATCAACCGCTGTAACCATTCCGTAACGTACATCTGCGCCCAAACGTTCGGCTTGTTTACGGAAGTTTTCCATCATTTCAGGACCCATAATACCATCAGGATAGCCCGGGTAATTTTCTACATCGGTTGTTATGGTTAATTGTCCGCCCGGTTGCATACCTGCGTATACAACAGGTTTCATATCGGCACGAGCTGCATAAATAGCTGCAGTATATCCGGCAGGTCCGCTGCCGATAATTAAGCACTCTAAGTGTTCGTTGTTATTTGTTGTCATTGTATAATGTTTTAATTTTAAACTTCAGAGGCAAAGGTAATGTTTAATACATCAACCATTATCCATCATTTTCTAACAATAATGATACCCTGATAAACATCATAAGCAGTGGTTATATTAAATGTAACTATTGGCTTATAGATAAAGGGTAAAAGTTATTATTCGGTCTCATAAATGATTAAACCGGTTCTTAACTTTGGTTCAATCCAAGTTGATTTTGGCGGCATAATTAAATTGTTTTCAGCCACTGTTTTCACCTCATCCACAGAGGTTTTAAACAAAGTGATGGCTAGGTCAAATTCTGTGTTATCAATGGTTTCTTGCAACGTTAAAATGCCCTTACTACCGTCTAAAAACGATAATCGTTTGTCGGTTTTACTGTCTTTTATCTGGAAAATGCGTTTTAATAAAAATTCTTCCACAATACTTACATCTAAGTTAGCCAATATCCCTTCAAGGGTTGAGGTAAACTCTGGTTTTAGTTTGAGTAAATAAGCAGTATGGTTAAAGTATAATCCAAACTCACGTGGTTTTAGGGGTTGAACTGGAAGATTACCGCTCGGTATCACCTCAAAATATTCGGATACATGCGTTATAAAATCTAATTTGTTTACCAATTCATCTTTAACCAAACGGTGGTATTCAAATATGTGAAGTTTTGATGCCGGGATTAAACACACCGGAAAAAAGTTAAATAACTCTTCGCCATTGTAAAGTGGTTCTGCCGTTCTCTTATAATCGCAATAAGCCGAAGAACCCGCACTGCGATGATGTCCATCGGCAATATATAAGTAAGGTATTTTTTCAAATTCCTCACGTATGGTGTCGATGTCTTCCTTTTTATTAACTACCCAAAGGTTGTGCTTTAACTGGTCGGCACTTATGAAATTGTATTCAGGAACATGATTTTCAATGTAATGCTCCATTAACGCATCAATCTTATTAGAGTCTTGGTAAGTTAATAAAACAGGGTTGCCCAACTGCTTAAACCAACGGATATGATCAGCCAATTCGTTTTGTTTTTCCGTTAGTGTATTTTCGTGTTTTAAAATAATGTTGTTGTTGTAATCATCAACACTTGCAGCGGCAATAATTCCGGTATAAGCGTTACTTCCTTTAATAACACGGTAAATGTAATACGAGTCGTTTTCGTCTTTGGTGAACCAACCTTCTTGTTTAAACTTAGCTAAATAATCTAACCCAAGTGGAAAATGTTTTTCTGGGTTTTTCTTTTCGTTTTTAAAGTGCAGGTATGGTTTAACAATATGCAAATAACTATGTGGGTTATTTTGTAATTCTTGGTATGATTTTTCTCTATTGCCCGAATCGTAAGATGGAGCGGATACTTGAGCCACTTTATCGCGCGATGGACGTAATGCTTTAAAAGGTTTTACTATTGCCATGTTTAAATCTAATTCAGCTGTATATATGATTTGCGAATTAATGTTAATTTTTCAAATATCAGTTACTTTAAGAACTGAAAACAAAAAAGCACAAATTACTTTGTGCTTTTAATAAGTTAAATATTTTAATATTACTTCTTGAAAAACTCAATTACTTTTTCGGCCAATTCAATACCAATACGGTTTTGAGCTTCAATAGTACTGCCTCCAATGTGTGGGCTTAAACTTACATGGTCGTGTTGAAGAATAGCCATATTTACTGGGGGTTCTTTTTCAAATACATCTAAACCGGCAAAAGCAACTTGTCCGCTGTTTAAGGCAGTCAATAAATCGGTTTCGCTAATTACACCACCACGTGAGCAGTTAATTAAGCCAACACCTTTTTTCATTTTTGCCATTTTATCGGCATCAATAATGGCTTTATCGCCCTCGTTAAATGGCACGTGGAAAGTAATAAAGTCAGAGTGTGTTATTACCGACTCTTCACTAACTGTATTAATGGTAACTTTAATTCTAGAGTTTTCGCCCAAAGCAGGTAAATTTAAACTTAAATCTAACGTGCTTACATAGGGGTCGAACGCCAAAACTTTCATGCCTAAACCAATGGCAATTTTTGCAACTTCTTGACCAATTCTGCCAAAACCATAAACACCCATGGTTTTACCTTGTAGCTCAATGCCGTTGCTGGCCATTTTCTTTAAGTTACCAAACTCGGTATTGCCTTTTTCGGGCATTACACGGTTAGTAATTTGTATAAAACGTGAGCCGCTAAAAATGTGTGCAAACACCAACTCAGCTACAGATACACTTGAGGATGCAGGTGTATTGATTACCGCTATGCCTTTGTTTTTTGCATGAGCTACATCAATGTTATCCATACCCACACCACCTCTGCCAATTACTTTTAAATTAGGACAAGCATCAATTAAATCTTTGCGAACTTTAGTTGCACTACGCACCAAAATAACATCGTAGTTGTTTAACTCGGTAGCTAAATTCTCTTGCGCAATTTTATTGGTATCAACAATAAACCCTGCTGCTTCTAAAATCTTTTTTCCGTTGGCATCAATGCCATCATTTGCTAATATTTTTATCATGTTTTAGTTATTAGTTACTAGTTATTGGTTTACTAGTTTTTGATTAACTGTTGTTGATTGATTTAGTTTTCTCTTTTTGTTTCTCTAAAAATGAAATATATCCGTTGGTTAGTTTTACACATATATCAACTTGTGATTCGTGTTCATTAAACTGCTCTAAAGATATATATTCATTATCCAATGCGTCAGTCAGGTGATTAAGTGTTTCATACAAAGAGCCCCTTGCTATTCTGCAAAATTGAATGTTCTCTTGGTAATGAAACCTACCGTGTCCTTCTGCAATGTTTGAGCATGGCGATTTTGAAGAGCGAAGAATTTGACCTGTTAAATTGTACTTTTCGTAATCAGGAAATTGTTTTACCAAAACTGATATTTTCTGTCTCAGTATCCTACATTCTTTCCAAACATTTAATTCGGTAAAACTATTGTACATAAGTTCTAACTTTCATAAAAATCTTATTCCTACAAACGAATCAACCTATCAACTATTCAACCTGTCAACCAATCAACTACTTTTTACTCGCTTCAAACTCTTGCATGGCATCAACCAAAACTTGCACGCTTTCAATTTCTAATGCATTATATAAGCTTGCACGTAATCCACCAACAGAACGATGGCCTTTTAATCCACTTAAGTTTTTAGCCTCACAGAATTTTAAAAACTCAGCTTCGTATTCTTTGTTGGTTAAAACAAAATTTACATTCATGCGGCTACGATCCTCTTTAGCTACTGTACCTGTAAATAAACTATTGCGGTCAATCTCGTTGTATAATAAATCGGCTTTGCCTTTATTGCGTGTTTCCATGGCTTCTAAACCAATTTCTTTCACCCAACGTAAAGTGTGCATACAAACAAAAATGGCAAATACACTTGGTGTATTGTACATGCTGCCGTTTTCAATGTGCACAGCATAATCAAGCATGGTTGGCAACTTTTTTGTTACACGCTTCTCTAAAAACGATTTTTTAATGATTACCAAAGTTGTACCTGCAGGTCCCATGTTTTTTTGTGCTCCGGCATAAATCATATCAAACTGGTTTGCATCAAAAGGGCGGCTGAAAATATCCGAACTCATATCACAAATTAATGGTACTCCATTGGTGTTTGGAAAATCAAACATCTCTGTTCCATATATGGTGTTATTGCTGGTGCAGTGGAAATATTTAGCATCGGCCGGAATGATATAACCTTTTGGCAAATAGCTGAAGTTTTTGTCTTCGCTGCTTGCAACCACATTTACATTGCCAAACAATTTGGCTTCTTTAATGGCTCTTGAAGCCCAAACACCTGTATTGGTATAAGCAGCAGTATCACCTTCATTTAACCAATTCATAGGTATCATATCAAATTGTAAACTGGCTCCGCCTTGTAAAAATATAACTGCGTAATCATCACCAATTTTTAAAATATCTTTTACTAATTGAGTGGCCTCAGCAACTACCGCTTCGTACTCTTTGCTACGGTGACTCACTTCGATTAACGATAAGCCTGTCCCTGCGAAATTTTGAAGGGCTGCAACAGATGCATCAATGGCTGATTGAGGTAAAATGGCCGGTCCGGCTGAAAAATTGTGAACTTTGCTCATAATATTAGTTTAAGGAAGCTTAATTTGCTGCGAAATTATAAGTATTAATCCCTAAAAAACTAATTATACGTTAAATAATTTGCGTAGGGGAGTTTTCGTTACTTTTGTTGTTTATACACAAATAAAAAAAATGAGCTATAAAAATTGGATATTAATCGGATGTTTTTGCTTATCTAATGTGGTATTTGCACAGCGTAAGTTGGAGCAAATTGACCCTGAAAAAAAAGAGGAGCAACAAAAAGAAGAACAACAAAAGCAGGCCAATAGGTCAAGTCGTCCTGCTTGGTTTGAAAAGGTTTCATTTGGAGGTAATGTTGGTGGTACTATTTCTAATTTGGGATCCTTTTTTACAGTTCAGCCTATGGCATTTTATCGTTTTAGTGATGTTACACTTGCCGGTGCTGGTGCTACTTATTACTATTGGTCTCGCGATTTTCAAACAACTCAGGGCAAAGTATCGTTTAGCGATAATGCATATGGACTAAATTTATTTGCGCGCCAATTATTGTTCGATCCTGCTTTTGTACACGCAGAATACATGCCATTAAATTTTAGTGTATACGATGTAAACACCAGAGACAGTAGAAGAGAGTGGGTGAGTGCTTTTTATTTAGGAGGTGGAGTTAATCAATCCATATCTGATAGGTCGAGTATTTATATCATGATTTTGTATGATATATTACACGATCCTAATAAAAGTTTTCGCACTTCACCTTTAGATTTCAGAACCGGTTTTTACTTTTAAAATGCGTGAAGCATTTCGTAGATAAAGATATTTATCACCTTAGGCTTAAGTGCCAAAGTAAATAATATACCATAAACTGCTCCATAAAAGTGGGCCTCGTGGTTAATATGATCACTTTGTTTTTTGCTCATATAGTAACTATATCCAAGGTATATGGCTCCTAAAAGTATGCCGGGTAAACCAATAATACCGTATAAATATATTTTATTAAAAGGGTTAAATAAGATGCTGGTGAATAGTATTGCACTTACAGCACCGCTAGCTCCCAAAGCATTGTAAGCACTATTGTTTTGATATTTGTAAAGTGTTGATACGTTTGCCGCAAAAATAGAAGAGATGTAAAGTAACAAAAATGCCCAATCACTGTATTGTCCAAAAACGAGCGAATAATAATTTTCTACCGCTCTACCGAAACTTAACATGACAAACATGTTTACAAACAAGTGTAAAAAATCGGCATGCTGAAAGCCGCTTGTAACCATTCGATACCACTCTTTATTGTGCTTTACCAAATAGGGGTTGAAAATAAGTTTAGCATTTAAGTTATGATTATTGAAACAAATCAAACTAATAATTACAGTTGTTATAATGATATAAATTGTCATACAGATTTATTTACTTTTGGCCAATGCTTAAAATAGGAATATTATCGGATACACACGGTTATGTGCCCCCACAATTATATGATTTTTTTAAGAACTGCGATGAGATTTGGCATGCAGGAGATTGGGGCGACATGCAAACTTATGAACAGATAAAGGCATTTAAACCACTTAAAACAGTATGGGGTAATATTGATGATAAGGATTTAAGGATGGAAATGCCCGAATATACATTGTTTAAAGTAGAGGATTTAACAGTGTTAATGATACATATTGGAGGTTATCCAGGTAAGTACTCATACCGTTGTGGCGAGTTAATTAAGTTAAACCGTCCCGATATCATGGTTTGTGGTCACTCACATATTTTAAAAGTAATGCGAGATAAAACATTTGGATTGATGCATTTTAACCCAGGAGCATGTGGTTTAAAAGGATTTCACACAAAATGTACTGCTATTAGATTGGAGGTAGATGGTAAAATCATGCGCAATTTAGAAGTTTGGGAGATGCCTAAACAGATAAAAATTACTGAATAATCATGATTTAACAGCTTGATTAATAATAGGGGCATATAAAACGTAACACGCTGATAGCAAACCATGGTGCAACCAAAATGAAAATAGGGTTGTCTACCTTAAAAAAAGTTTTTATTTTGCCGCATTATAATTAATTGGAATAAGTAGAATATTTAAGCTATGATAAAAAGAATACTTTTAGCAGCCGGTGTATTGTTTGGCACGCTTGGAGCCTACGCTCAAAACACCAAAGTATGTGGTACTGACCACCACTATGAGGAGCAAAAAGCTCTAAATCCAGAGTTAAGGGCAGCTGAAGCGCAAGCCAAAGCAACTTGGAATGCTTACAAGCAGTCTAATGATTACAAAGCAGCTTTATCCAAATCGCATAAAAAATCTGGTGCACCCAAGTATATCATTCCTGTAGTAGTTCATGTCTTTTATGGTGTTGCAGGGTCAAGTGATAACATTAGTGATGCACAAGTACAAAGTGAAATTAATTTCTTGAACAAAAGTTTTAGAAACCTAAATGCTGACTCAGTAAATAGAAGAGCGGGTGATGTAGATGGTGTACCATACGATTTCAAGCAAACTGCAGGTGATGCTGAGATTGAATTCCGCCTGGCACGCAAAGATCCAAATGGTAATTGCACCAATGGTATTGTTCGTGTTCAATCAGCTCAATTTGCAGATGGTAACGATAACTTGAAAAAAACAAGTGTTTGGGATACCAAACGTTATTTTAACATGTGGGTTGTAAGTAATATAAACAGAGGTCCTGGTTTAGCTGTTGCTGGTTACGCGCAATTCCCGTTTTTTGCCGGAGGATCATGGTCAGCATTAACTGATGGTGTTATGGTAATAAATAGAGAATTTGGTAATGTTGGAACTTCAACTCCTGGACAAACACCTAATGTAACTACAACCACTCACGAAGCGGGACATTGGTTAGGTTTATACCATCCTTTTCAAGCCCAAGATTCATGCGAAAGTGAAAATGATGGTGTTGATGATACCCCACCAACATTTTTCGCACCTTCAACCAACGAGCCATTAAGAAATCGTTGTAATATTCCAGGTTTCAACACTTGTAATAACGATAAATACCCAATTAGATTATACGATACCATCTATACACCAACAGACACAACTATTATAATAAGTGATTCTTTGATTGCATGGGACAGACCAGATATGCAAGAAAATTTCATGGATTATTTCGTGGGTAATTGCGCGAGTAACATGTTTACCAAACAACAAATTGCGCGAATGCATTTATGTATAGAATTATACCGTAGACAAATGGTTTCTCAAGAAAACCTAGTTGCTACTGGTGTTTTAGATCCGGCATCTCCATGTGCACCAACACCTGCAT
>JBFYQC010000186.1:0-3869 GCA_041302975.1 Bacteroidota bacterium | reverse complement strand
GTTGAACCAAATAAGGTAATTGACTTTGCTAAATTAGCACTAAACATTAATGCGAAATTGTACGGTATTTGCATATCCATTTTCCAGCCTGGCACTAATAATTTAAGTTCTTTGGCAAGTTTGTTAGTTCTGCTCAAATAATAATCAACAACAAGGTTAAATTCTTCGCCATCATTATTCCATTTAATTTGGCTTATGTTATTATTGGTATATGTAAGTTGCATTGTAGATTCAATAGAATCAATGGGGCTTTTATAAAAAATTCTTGATGGTTGTTCTTTTGTACTATTATATGTTAACTCATAAACAATGCCCTCTTTAGATTCATACTTAATTGGTCGTTTTAAATTATCATACAAAATATACCATACTGTACCTTGATTTAAAAACTTAAACAGTACACTATCTCCACTTTTAACTAAATCATATAAATAATACTTTGTAATGTTACCAGCTGAGTCAGTAACTACATCTACCGGCAACATGCCATTCCAGTATGTTATTTTATTTAGCGTGCATATTTGAGTTATGCCACTTGTTGTTGCTTCTTCTTTTTTACAAGCTGCTGATAAAATTAGCATTCCTAAGAGGATAACTAAAATGCTTTTTGTTTTCATGTTAATTATTTTTTAACAAAGCTATGATTAGGCATCAACCCGCCAGTGGCAAATAATACAAAAGCATTATTTAATTTTTGCAACAAATGAAAATTATATCTAGCTAATTTGCAAAGCCTACAAATTTTGGTTACTTTTCTGAATGCTATAAATTCAAACCTGTTAATATTTTTAATAGGTATTTGGTATGATATTCCAACAAAAAACCCGCCCCGAAGCTACGTTCGGGGCGGGTTTTATTTTATGGTTAGAGCAAATTACTTACTTAAGTACATGCTCTTTTCTTTAATCCATTGGCGGAAAATGGGGTCGTGTAAATCTTTAATAAAACGAATGGCTTCACCGGTTGATTTCATTTCAGGACCTAACTCTTTATTAACACCTTCAAACTTATTAAACGAGAACACGGGTTCTTTAATCGCATACCCTTCTAGCTTACGCTCGAAGGTAAAGTCTTTTAATTTTTTAGCACCCAACATTACTTTGGTGGCAATGTTTACGTAAGGTATTTGGTAGGCTTTTGCGATAAACGGTACCGTACGCGAAGCACGTGGGTTGGCTTCAATTACATATACCTTTTCGTTTTTAATGGCAAACTGTATGTTTAGCAAACCAATAATTTTCATGCTTTTGGCCAATTGTATGGCGTATACTTCCATTTGCTTTTTAACCGTTTCGCTTAAGCTAAATGGTGGCAATACTGCATTCGAATCGCCCGAGTGAATACCTGCAGGTTCAATGTGCTCCATCATACCAATAATGTGTACATCTTCACCATCACAAATTACATCCACTTCGGCTTCTTCTGCCCTATCCAAGAAATGGTCAATCAATACACGGTTGCCGGGTAAATCGCCCAACAAACTGATTACTGCATTTTCCAAATCTTCATCGTTAATTACAATCTTCATGCCTTGTCCACCCAACACATAACTAGGGCGCACCAATACCGGGTAACCAACATGTTTAGCCACCGCAATGGCTTCATCCGCATCTTCGGCTACACCATATTGCGGATAAGGAATATCCAATTCTTTCAATAAATCTGAGAACGAACCACGGTCTTCTGATAAGTCCATGCTTTCGTAGTCGGTTCCTATAATTTTAATTCCCTTTTCTTTAAGCTTTTTAGCCAGTTTAAGCGCTGTTTGTCCGCCAAGCTGCACAATCACACCTTCAGGCTTTTCATGCTCAATAATGTCTAACAAATGCTCCCAGAACACAGGCTCAAAATATAACTTATCGGCCATATCAAAATCCGTAGATACGGTTTCAGGGTTACAGTTAAGCATGATGGCTTCGTAACCGCATTCTTTGGCTGCTAATAAACCATGCACGCAACTGTAATCAAACTCAATACCTTGGCCAATACGGTTAGGTCCCGAACCCAATACAATGATTTTTTTTCTGTCGCTTACTTTACTTTCGTTCTCTCCATCATACGTTGAGTAGAAGTAGTTGGTGGGAGAAGGGAACTCTGCGGCACACGTATCAACCGTTTTGTAAGTACGAATAATGCCCATTTCTTTTCTCAAGGCACGTACTTCATCTTCTGTAGTATCAGCACCTAAAAGCCAAGCAATTTGTACATCACTGTACCCTTTTTGTTTTAACTCCAACATCAACTCGCGAGGCATGTTTTTTAAGTTAAACCTGCGTGTATCGCTTTCAACCCTCACCAAATCGTTTATTTGGGTTAAAAACCAACGATCTATTTTGGTGATTTTCTCCACCGATGAAATCGGCACACCTAAACTCAAGGCATCTTTAACCGCAAATAACCTGTCCCAACTTGGGTATTTTAGCTTCTCTACAATGTCTTCTAAGTTTCGGTTTTGATAACCATCAGCACCTAAACCATTGCGTTTAATCTCTAACGATTGACAAGCTTTTTGTAAGGCCTCAATAAACGTACGACCAATACCCATTACTTCACCAACCGATTTCATCTGTAAACCTAATGTGGTATCGGCACCTTTAAATTTATCGAAATTAAAGCGAGGTATTTTTACAATTACATAGTCTAATGCAGGCTCGAAATAAGCTGAAGTAGTTTTGGTAACCGGATTTTTTAATTCATCTAAGGTATAGCCGATAGCTAGTTTTGATGCAATTTTAGCAATTGGGTAGCCGGTAGCTTTTGATGCCAATGCTGATGAACGTGATACACGTGGATTAATTTCGATGGCGATGATGCTTTCATCTTCCGGGTTAACCGAAAACTGTACATTACAACCGCCATTAAAGTTACCAATGCTACGCATCATTAAAATGGCCATATCGCGCATTTTTTGGTAGCAACTGTCGCTTAATGTCATGGCAGGAGCAACGGTGATCGAATCTCCGGTATGAATACCCATTGGGTCGAAGTTCTCAATCACGCAAATTACTGCTACGTTATCATTTTTATCGCGTAACAATTCTAACTCATATTCTTTCCAACCAAACACCGCTTTTTCAACCAATACTTCGTGTGTTGGCGAAGCCGATAAACCACGTTGTAGGGCCGCATCCAATTCTTCTTTCTTCCAAACAAAACCTCCACCGGTTCCACCTAAGGTGTATGATGGACGAATAACCAATGGAAAACCAATTTCTTGGGCAATTTCTTTACCCTCTAAAAAAGAGTTTGCGGTACGTGATGGAGCAACACCCACACCAATCTCAATCATTTTTTGGCGGAAAGCTTCACGATTTTCGGTAGTTTCTATGGCTTTGGTGTCCACACCAATCATGCGCACTCCATACTTTTCCCAAATACCTAACTCTTCGCACTCTATGGCCAAGTTAAGGGCCGTTTGACCACCCATAGTAGGAAGTACTGCATCAATTTGGCGTTCTTGTAAAATCTTTTCAATACTTGCTGATTCAAGCGGCCACAAATAAACGTGGTCGGCAGTAACAGGGTCCGTCATAATAGTAGCTGGATTTGAGTTAATTAATGAAACTTCAATTCCTTCTTCCTTTAAAGAACGTGCTGCCTGACTACCTGAATAGTCGAATTCGCAAGCCTGTCCGATAATAATTGGTCCACTACCGATAATTAGTACTGATTTGATGCTTTGGTCTTTTGGCATGATGCTGAGGTTGTTAATTTAGCGTTGTTCATTTTTAACCCCCTAATGGTATAGCTAAAAATTGGGCAAAAATAAGAGAAAGCCTTAGTTTACAAAATTTAATGATTTAAAATTACAATTACCGTACACGTAACATGAGTGTTTACAGTGGTTTTAATTTTATATAATAAATATT
>JBFYQC010000185.1:0-4310 GCA_041302975.1 Bacteroidota bacterium | reverse complement strand
CTTCTACTCCCGAAGCAAGTCCGGGATGTTCCAGCTAAAGCTTCGAAGTGTAAAATGTTAATTGGTTAAAGAACCTATCAGGTAAGTAAACAAAAACGGGAGTAGCTTTAAAAGTTACTCCCGTTTTTAAGTTAATTAAAGAAATGTTATTTTCTTAAATCGAACCTATCAAGGTTCATCACTTTGGTCCAAGCAGCGACAAAATCTTTCACAAATTTTTCGTTCGCATCGTTACTTGCATATACTTCTGCCAAAGCTCTTAATTCAGAGTGTGAACCGAAAACTAAATCTGCTCTAGAAGCTGTCCATTTTTTCTCTCCAGTTTGTCTGTCGCTACCTGCAAATAATTCTTTAGTTTCATCAACAGGTTTCCATTCGTATTGCATGCTTAATAGGTTAACAAAAAACTCGTTACTTAATTTATCATTTTTTGCAACCAATAAGCCAGTGTTTGAGTTATCATAGTTTGAACCAATAGCTCTCATTCCACCAACGAGCACTGTTAATTCAGGAGGAGTTAATGTTAAAAGTTGGGCCTTATCGATCAAAAGCTGCTCGGTACTTAACGTATATCTTGTTTTTTGGTAATTTCTAAATCCATCAGCCATTGGCTCTAATAAAGAAAATGACTCTACATCTGTTTGTTCTTGTGTTGCGTCTGTTCTTCCGGCAGTAAACGGTACTTTTGTTGTAAAACCAGCATTTTTTGCGGCCTTTTCAATACCTACACCACCAGCAAGCACAATTAAGTCGGCCATTGAAACCTTCTTGTCTTTATTTTTATCGTTAAACTCTTTTTGTATTTTTTCTAATACCACAAGCACTTTTTCTAACTGCTTTGGATTATTTACTTCCCAATTGCGCTGTGGAGCTAATCTAATTCTAGCACCATTTGCTCCACCTCTTCTGTCGGAGTGACGATAAGTTGAAGCAGATGCCCAAGCAGTGCTCACCATTTCAGTTAAAGTTAAACCAGATTTCAATATTTTATCTTCCAACATACTGATGTCGTTTGCATCAATCAATTTGTAGTTTGCCACAGGAGTTGGGTCTTGCCAAATCAAATCTGCTTTAGGAATCTCAGGTCCAATGTAGGTTGATTTAGGACCCATATCGCGGTGTGTTAACTTAAACCATGCTTTTGCAAAAGCCTCGGCAAACAACTCAGGGTTTTCCATAAACTTTCTTGATATTTTATCGTAGGCTGGGTCAAAACGTAAGGACAAATCGGTAGTTAACATAGTAGGTAAATGTTTTTGGGTTGAGTCAAAAGCATCAGGAATAATTGCTTTGGCATTTTTAGCTACCCATTGGTGTGCACCGGCTGGACTTTTTGTTAACTCCCACTCGTGTGCGTATAATAATCTTAAGTAACCTAAGCCCCATTTAATTGGTGTTGATGTCCAAGTAACCTCTAATCCTGAAGTAATGGCATCTTTACCAACACCAGTACCGTGTGTACTTTTCCATCCAAGACCTTGTTCTTCAATTCCAGCGGCCTCCGGTTCTGGTCCAACCTTAGAGGCAGGTCCTTTACCATGTGTTTTACCAAATGTATGACCACCGGCAATTAAAGCAACCGTTTCTTCATCATTCATCCCCATACGCTTAAATGTTTCGCGTATGTCTTTAGCCGACTCAACAGGATCAGGATTTCCGTTTCTACCTTCAGGATTCACATAAATTAATCCCATTTGTACAGCAGCCAAAGGGCGCTCCAACTTACCATCAGTAGCAGTTCTGTTGGCTTCTAACCATTTTTTTTCTGAACCCCAATACACATCTTTTGCAGGTTCCCAAACATCAACCCTACCACCGGAAAATCCGTAGGTTTTAAAGCCCATGTTTTCAAGTGCAACATTTCCGGTTAAAATAAACAAATCGGCCCACGAAATTTTGTTACCGTACTTTTGTTTTATTGGCCATAATAATCTTCTAGCCTTGTCTAAGTTAGTGTTATCAGGCCAACTGTTTTGTGGTGCAAAACGCTGTTGTCCTGAACGTGAACCACCTCTTCCATCTCCTGAACGGTATGTTCCGGCACTATGCCACGACATGCGTATAAAAAACGGACCATAGTTTCCAAAATCGGCCGGCCACCAAGGTTGTGACTCGGTAAGTACTTTAGCAATGTCTTTTTTTAATGCAAAATAATCGAGGGTGCTGAATGCTTTCAGGTAATCAAACTCTGCTCCCATTGGATCAGACTTTTCTGAATTTTGTCTCAGTAAATCAATATTTAACTGATTAGGCCACCAATCTTTGTTGGTTTGACCTTTTATTGCAGCCTCCCGGTACTGGGTAGTTTCAGTTTTGGAGTTTGGCTCTTGTGCCTTTTTGGTTTCTTGAGCCACAGCTGATATGGCAAATAAGATTCCAATTGTTGTTAATGTTCTTTTCATAATTATATGTTTGGTTTGTTATTTTTGTTTTTAGTTTACCCTAGGCAGACGCACCCAAGTGTTATTGATTAAGTTCATGTGCAATAAAGTTTTATTCTTAAAAAGAAATCATTAACCTGTTTTTATACTTTTATTGATAAATTTAACTCATGTAAAGATTACATCACGAAGTTGGGTTATAATATGTTATTGAAAAAGAAAATAATATTTATACCTATTATTGACAACATCAATACTTAAATAAAATGAATATACAACAGCTGGAATACATAGTGGCATTAGACAAGTATAAAAGTTTTAGCAAGGCTGCCGAAGCCTGTTTTATAACACAAGCCACACTTAGCACCATGGTTAAAAGGTTGGAAAACGAATTAGAGCTAACCATTTTTGATAGAAAAGGTAACCCCATAATAACTACCGATTGTGGTCGCGAAATTATTAATGAGGCACAAATTGTATTGAGACACAGCAACAGAATAAAACAACTTGCTGACGAGTTGAAATCGAACATTGTAGGCAATTTAAAAATAGGGATCATACCGACAGTTGCCGGAAATTTATTGCACAGAATTTTGCCGAAAATTTTAGCAAAATACCCTCAGCTAAAATTAGCTATTGAAGAAATTACCACCAAAAACATCATCAACAAACTAAGAACAAATGAAATTGATGTTGGTATTGTTTCTACACCATTAAACAATGATGATATTGAAGAAGATATTTTGTATTACGAGAAACTAATGGCTTACGGACCATCTGTTCAACGGATAAGAAAATACAAAAGCCCTAAAGACATTGCTGATGAAAAAATATGGCTGCTTGAAGAAGGCAATTGCCTAACAGACCAAATTATTGATGTGTGTTCGTTGAACTTAAAAAAAATGAATACCAACTTAAGTTTTACGCCAAGTTCGTTTGATAGCTTATTAAATATTGTGGATGAAATGAAAGGAATAACACTGATTCCGGAATTGTATTACAACGATTTACCCGAAGAACGTAAAAGGCTTACCAAAGATTTTATTGCACCTTACCCGGTAAGGGAAATCAGCTTGGTGTATTATAGGCCATTTGCAAAAAAACGTTTAATTAGTGCTTTAGCGGAAGAAATTAAACAAATTGTTAAACCACAATTAGAAACAAGCAAGCTAAAAAACAATGAAATGACCATTGCAAAAATGTAGGGTGATGAACACGAGAAATCAACGATAATTAAAACATCTTCTTGCGTGATTTTCTTGTATCACAGCTACCCAAATTCATTCACATGGCTTTGATTTTATAACAAAATTCTAACTTTTGTTGGTGTTGACACTTCAAAGCAATTTAATGAGCGAGTAGTAAGTTAACATCATACCACTTGAGAGGACTCGTGTGGCAGCTGTGCTAGTTCAATTTCAGATAGCAGTTTTCTCCTTCATGATAACCCACACAAAAGTTTATTCTGCCTTGTTTGATGTCTATCCACCCTGCCCATCCTTCTGATGTATCATTTAATAATTCAGGAAACAGTACCACATCTCTATCAAGATTTAAAAAACCTGAATCAAAATGGATGACTGTATTTTTTTCCAAATTCCATTTACCATCCATTTCTAAAACAAGATTACTCTTGTTATCATAGATTCGTCTATGATATTTCCTATGAGGTTGCAGTTGAATGGTGTCAAAGGTATTCTTATAGTTAATTGGTGCGTAATAACCATATAATTCATTTTCTTTAAACTGTCCATCACAAGATAAAAAAAATGTTCCTATAAATAGGGTACTAATCAGCGGCTTCATCCGTTCAAGCGGGCGTTTCGCCAGTGTGTCGTAAAACATTCTAATACTGTCAATCCAGTTTTTCATTCATCCCAAATAAAGCGTAAATCAAACATAACTAAATCGCGTTATAATTTAACATAC
>JBFYQC010000184.1:0-11243 GCA_041302975.1 Bacteroidota bacterium | reverse complement strand
TAAACAGAATAGCTGTAATGGCTAAAGTTGTTATGATTATTTTCTTCATGCTTGCACTTAATTTTAAAATGCAAAATTCAACTAAATATTGGGTTTAACATGTGCGAGTTATTCGCACATGAACTATGTTGTATAGCATAGTGAACAAAAATAAAAAGCCCCGCAATTTGCGGGGCTTTAAAATTATGTAAACACAAAGCTAAATGTTATTCAGCCTTATTTTTCTTGTCGAAATCAATTACAATAGGAGTAGCAATTGCCACAGATGAGTAAGTACCAAATACGATACCAACCAATAAAGCAAAGGTAAATCCTTTAATTACTTCACCACCAAATATAAACAATACCACTGCTACCATAAACACAGTTAATGATGTAATGATGGTACGGCTTAAGGTAATGTTTAGCGCGTTATTAATAACAATACTTTGTTCTTCTGTTTTATGTTCTGCCAAGTTCTCACGAATACGGTCGAACACAACCACAGTATCATTAATAGAGAAACCGATAATGGTTAATATGGCGGCAATAAAGTTTTGATCAACTTCCATTGGGAAAGGCATAATACCATCGAAAATAGAGTACAAACCTAACATCATTAACACGTCATGTGTTAAGGCTATAATTGCTCCCAATGCATATTGCCATTTGCGGAAACGAATTAAAATATATAAACCTATACCTAATAAGGCAATAATTGCAGCCCAGAAAGATGCTACTTTAATATCGTTTGCAATGGTTGGTCCAACTTTAGCAGAACTTAATATTTTGCTTGTTCCGCCAATTGCAGTTAAGCCTTCGTTTAATTTCGATTCTACTATTTCACTGGTGTTTGCACCTGTTTCGTTGATTAAGTAGGTAGTCGTGATTTTGTATTTGGTATCGCTTCCGTATGTTTTAACTTCTGGTGCACTACCAAATGGAGTAGCTAATTTTTCGCGAATTTCGTTTTGTCCAACCGATTTGTCAAATTCTACTACATAAGTCCAACCACCTTTAAAATCAACACCAAGTGTAAACCCTTTGGTAAAGATAGATACCAATCCGGCTAAAATTAATACACCCGATAATAAGTAAAACTTAGAGCGGTTGCCCACAAAGTTGTAGTTTAAGTTTTGGAATAAACCTTTTGAGAAACCAGTAACATAGTTTATTACTTTACCTTTTTCTAATTGCCATTCGGTAATTACACGAGATAACAATACAGCGGTAAACATTGAGGATAAAATACCTATAATTAAAGTGATGGCAAAACCTTGCACAGGTCCTGTACCAAAACTGTATAATACAAAACCGGCCAATAGGGTTGTTAAGTTCGCATCAATAATTGAAGAGGCTGCATGCGCATATCCATCAGAAACTGCATTTTTTAAACTGCGGGCATTGTGTGCCAACTCTTCTTTAATACGTTCGTTAATCAATACGTTGGCATCAACAGCCATACCGATGGTTAAAACGATACCTGCAATACCCGGTAATGTTAAGGCAGCACCTAAGCTGGCCAATACACCCATGATAAAAAATACGTTGGCCAATACCGCTACATCAGCAATGTAACCGCTGTTACCGTAGTAAATTACCATGAAGATTAAAATTACAACAGTAGCAATTACCATGCTCCATAAACCTTGGTTAATACTTTCGGCACCCAAAGTTGGTCCTACAACTGCTTCTTCAACAATACGTGTAGGAGCAGGTAATTTACCTGCTTTTAAAATATTAGCTAAATCGCCAGCTTCTTCACTGGTAAAGTTACCGTTAATTGAAGAACGGCCATTTGGAATTTCATTTTGAACATTAGGTGATGAGTAAACTAAATCATCTAATACAATAGCAATAGAGCGACCAATGTTTGCTTTGGTTAAGTTTTTCCAAATGCGCGCTCCATCAGCGTTCATGCTCATGCTTACTTCAATTTCACCGCTTTGACCAATATCTCTTCTGGCATCAATTACTTTGTCGCCTTCTAATTGTGCGCCACCATTCATTGATGTTTTAACGGCATGTAACATCACTACATCACCGTTATCGCCAATGGCTTTACTTTCCCATAGAAACTTAATGTTGTTAGGTAAAGCGTTGCGTACTTCAGGGCGATCCAACAATGCATTAACTTTTGCTGTATCTCTTATAGATGACATTCCGCAAATAGAACCACGCTCGGCTAACATTCCTTTTTCATCGGCATTAGGACGTAAAACAGCAAACAATGGATTTTCTTTGGTAAAGTTTTCTATTTTCTTTTGTGTAGAATCTGCACCTGCGATAGCAGTGGTATCTGTAGATTTTTTAGTGCCTGATAAACCTGCTAACGCACTACTAGTTTTAGTGGTATCAGTGCTATTGGTATCAACCTCTGTTGTGGTTGAATTTGATGCATTTGCTTTAGCAAGAATGGTATTAGCATCCGATAAATGTTTAAATGCTTCAGGGTTGGTAAATGTTTCGTAGAACTCCAACTTAGCAGATCCTTGCAACAATTTACGAACACGAGCAGGATTATCAACGCCCGGTAATTCAACTAAAATGCGGCCACTACCTTCTAGTTTTTGGATGTTAGGTTGAGTTACACCAAATTTATCAATACGAGCACGTAAAATCTGGAACGAACGATCGATGGCTTGGTTAGCTTCTTCTCTTATATAAGTAATAACTTCAGGGTTGGTTGATGAAGGTTTTACTTTTTCTTTATTAGTTTGGTTAGCAAATATTGCTGCTAGTTTGCCTTCAGGAGCCAATTCAGCGTATGTTTCACCAAATAATGTTACATAATCTTTCTGACTGGTTTTAATCTTTTCGTTAGTTACTTCAATGGCTTTGTTGAAGGTAGCATCAGTATTGTTGTTTGATAATGACTTGATTAAATCACCAATCGAAACTTCTAATGTTACATTCATACCACCTTGCAAATCTAAGCCTAAGTTTAACTCACGCTCTTTGCACTCTAGGTAGGTAAATTTTTTAAAGCCTAAGTTTACTAATGGCTCGCGAGCAATCGAATCTAAATATGCTCTTTCTTTAACAACATCGCCATTGGCAAACTCTTTTGCCGCTTGTTCTGCACGGTAGGTAAACCAGGTAAATGATAACTGGAATAAACATACCACTGTAAGTGCGATTGCGAATAACTTAATTGCGCCTTTACTTTTCATCTTTCTATGTTAGTGTTATAATTTAATTTGCTCGTATATAAAATATTGCGAAGTGGGCAAATATAACCGCTCAGCTATATTTTTACAACCTTTATTAAAAAAGTATTTATGCCTTGATTAACAGAGTGTTTAAATCTATTGGAGGGGTATTTGGGTATTTTACTGATTATTTAATTTCCACCTGAAATGGTCTTCAACAACTTTTAAACTGTTGTTAAAATGCGCGTTGTTGTTAATGATGATGTCTGCTTGTTCTTTATATGGTTCAAGGTATTTTCTGAAAGCAGGCAGCACATGGTTATTCCATTGGTATTGAACAAAGTCAGCCGGAATATTTCTTTCTAATGTATCTCTTTTCAGCCTGCGTTGCAATTGTAAATCCTCGTTGGCTTCAATAAAAACTTTCAGGTTAAAATGGGTTGATATGTCTTCTCTGTAAAATATAAACAACCCTTCAATAATTACAATTGGGGCTGATTTAAACTCAAGCCAATCACCCATTTGCTCCTCATGTTGAAAACGATATTCCCTTCGTCTAACAGTTTCACCTAACGATAATTTAATGATATCATCTTTAAAAGCGTCCAAATCAATACAGTCGGGAAGGTCGTAGTTAATATGGCCATTTTCGTCTTTGGTTTGTTCTTTGGCAGGCTTATAATAGTTGTCTTGCGAGAGTATACAAACTTGATTTTGACCAAATAAATTACCGATTTCGCGTAAAAAACTGGTTTTACCACTGGCGCTACCTCCCGTAATACCTACTAAATAAGGTTTATTCATTTTAATACTATTATCCTTTAAATACAGCTTGCAATTAGCCACTTTGATTGAAATATTACAAGTGTAATCTACTTTATAGTTGTTCACCGACAAAAAACATTCAACTGCCGAAACTTTTGGTGTATTGGAAACGTTTATTGTAAAAATAGTTTCCCGAGAGGAAATTCAAATTATCTTTGCAACGTAAAATTTTAAGATGAGTGAAATTAAAGATAAAATATTAACAGAAGCAGAGGTGCTTTTTATGCGTTATGGCTTCAAAAGCATAACCATGGATGATGTTGCCAGAGAATTGGGCGTATCAAAAAAAACACTCTATCAGTTTTTTGCAGATAAAAACGATTTGGTTAACCAATGTGTGGAGCATTATTTGGATAATATGAATAAGCTTTGTTGCAACGTGGTTGAAAATAAAGAATTGGATGCTATTGGTGTTATGTTACAAATTTCTGAACAAATGAGTGCATTAATAAGGCAGGTTAATCCAAGTAGTATGTTCGATTTAAAAAAGTATTTTAAGGGTGCATGGGATAAATTGGAGGCTGATAGAAGGAGTTTCATAAAAAAAGTAATACAAGACAACGTATTGTTTGGAATTAAAAAGGGGCTGTACCGAAAGGATTTGGATGCCGATATAGTTAGCCGGATTTATATCTACTTGGTTGGCTTTTTAACCAATCCAGACAATTACGATAAAGAAGAAATGGATATTAAGGTTATGCACCTAGAGATAGTAAAGTACCATTTGCACAGTATATGCACTGTAAAAGGACTAGAGTTATTGGAAGAAAAATTATTAGCCACAAGAAATAAATAATACAATGAATAAATTAAAAACGATGAAATACGCCAGTTTGTTTATGCTGCTTTTGTTGATAGTATTTAACACCCGTGCACAACAACAAGCCGAAACTAAAAAGTTTTCGTTACAAGATGCCGTAGCGCATGCTAAGAAGTACAACAATACATTAAAAAATAGTGCGCTTGATGTGCTTGCCGCTGAGAAAAAAGTGAAAGAAGTTTTAGCATCTGGTTTACCAAATGTTAATGCAACAGGTAGTTTTAACAACTATATTGTGGTACCTTCAAGTGTAATTGATTTTGGTGGCCAGCGACAGGTCATTCGATTTGGTATACCTTACTCTGCAACAGGTAGTATTTCTGCAAGTCAACTGTTATTCGATGGGGGATTTTTGATGGGGGTTAAAGCATCAAAAGAGTATGTTCAATTGGCCAAAATTAATTTGAAGCGTTCTGAGGTTGAAACTGAGGTGGCTGTTAGTAAAACATACTACGGAATTTTGTTAGCACAAACCTCACTAACTATGCTAAATGCCAATTTAGATGCTTTGGGTAAAACAAAATTTGACTTAGAAAAATTAGTTCAAAATGGCTTTTTAGATAGAGTAGAGTTTGATAAAGTGAACTTGCAGTATTCATCCTTGGAGTTGCAACGCGATAAACTAATTGATCAACAAAAAACGTTGATGATGGTACTTAAAATTCAACTAGGTTTAGATTTTAATGAGAATATTGAATTAACGGATGACTTGATGAAAATGTATGAAACATCTAAAACAACTATTCTAACCACAAAAGTTGATTATAACAACCGCTTGGAATATCAACTAGTAAATCAATCTATTGCTTTAAATACACTTGATAAAAAAAGATATCAGTTTGGTTATGCGCCAAGTTTAGTGGGTATTTTCTCAACTCAACAAAATAGCTTTGGACAAACCTTTAGTGAGTTAGGTAATGACTGGTACGAAGGAACATTGTGGGGATTAAATTTAACCATTCCAATTTTTGATGGATTTAAAAAATCGGCTCAAATTCAGCAGGCAAAAATCAACATTAAAAAAGCAGAAAACGATAAAAAGGTATTAGGAAATGCTATAGAACAAGAAGTGTTTAATGCAAAAACTACCTACGAACGTTCTGCAAAACAATTAGATGTGCAGAAAAGGAATTTGGATTTAGCGCAAGATATTTACAACCGTACTGAACTAAAGTTTAAAAATGGTTTAACATCTAGTCTAGATTTAACCATAGCTCAAAAAGATTTAGAAACAGCACGTGCGTCATACTTAAATACCATGTACGATTATTTTGTTGCACAACTTGATTTACGCAAAGCCTTAGGAGATTTAAATAAATAATAACACAAACATGAATATCATAAAATCAATTTTATTAGCAACCAATGTGGTTGTTTTATTAGCAGCTTGTGGAGGTGGTAATAACCTTGAGTCCAAAAAAGCTGAACTTGAGAAATTAAAAGCTAAACAAACCGAAATATCGGCTCAAATCGCAAGCTTACAAGATGAAATCGCTACTATGGGAGACAGTACAACAACAGAAAATAGTCGTGCTAAAATTGTAGCAGTAACAGCAGTAATTAAGCAGGAATTCATACACGCAGTAGATGTACAAGGACGAGTAGATGGAGATGAAAATATTGTATATAGCGCTAAAGTACCTAGTGTAGTAAAACGTGTAAATGTTAAAGCTGGTGATAGGGTTTCGGCCGGACAAATTTTAGCTGAACTAGATGCCGATGTAGTAAAATCACAAATAGAAACACTAAAAAAAGGTTTAGAGTTAGCTAATACGGTTTATGAAAAACGCAAGGCACTATGGGAGCAAAAAGTAGGAAGTGAAATCGAATTTTTGCAAGCCAAAAACCAAAAAGAAAATTTAGAAAAGCAAATAGCTTCAGTGAGAGAGAATATCGACATGTATTATATAAAATCAGAATACAGTGGTACTGTTGATTTGGTGAGTATAAAAGTTGGTCAAGGTGTTGCTCCTGGCGTTCCTGCAATAAGTGTAGTTAATCCTGCTGCATTAAAAATTAAAGCAGATTTGTCAGAGTCGTATGCAAATATTATAAAACAAGGTAACCTAGTTTTGGTAAACTTCCCTGATATCAACAAGTCTGTTAAATCATCGGTCTTGTATTCGTCAAAATCTATCAATGCATTAACACGTACATTTAATGTAGAGGTGGCTTTGCCAAACGATAATGATTTGCACCCAAATATGGTTGCAGAAATTAAAATTGTTGATTACGAGAACAAAAATGCTTTGGTAGTTCCTATTAATACCATTCAAGAAATTGACGGTGAAAAATTGGTGTATGTAGTAACAAAAAACTCCAAAAATGAACTAGTTGCTAAAAAGGTTCCTGTAACTGTTGGCAAAACATATGGTACTAATGCAGAGATATTAGATGGTTTAAATGTGGGGGATCAATTAATTACCACAGGTTTCCAAGATTTAACCGATGGGCAGGTAATTAAATTTTAGTATCTAATAGCTTGTAAAATTTATAAAGAACAAAAGTTAGTCTCATGCACGATACAAATAAAGAGTTTAAACCTTCTAGTTGGAGTATAGATAATAAAACCAGTATTTATATTATTACTATTATCATTACGCTTGCTGGATTGTTCTCATACAACAAACTACCAAAGGAACAATTTCCGGAGGTTAAGTTTCCTAGTATTCTAATCACCACTATTTATCCAGGCACATCACCTACGGATATGGAGCAGTTGGTTACCAAACAAATTGAAAAACAGATTAAAACCATTGTTGGTGTTAAAAAAGTAAAGAGTAATTCAGTTCAAGATTTTTCAGTTATTAACGTAGAGTTTAATACCGATCAAAATGTTGATTTGGCTTTGCAGCGTGTTAAAGATGCGGTTGATAAAGCTAAAAATGATTTACCTAAAAATTTGCCCGAAGATCCCCAGGTGCGCGATATTGACGTATCTCAAATGCCTATCATGCAGGTTCATGTTAGCGGTGATTATCCTTTAGATAAACTTAAAAGATATGCAGAGGATTTACAGGATGAAATTGAGGGTTTAAAAGAAATTACCGAAGCCAAATTGGTAGGAGCCCTAGAACGCGAGATTCAAGTAAATGTTGACATGTACAAAGCACAAGTTGCCAATATCACTTTTATGGATATTGAAAATGCAATTAAGTATGAAAACATGACTATTAGTGGTGGCTTGATTGACATGGATGGTTTAAAAAGAGCCATCAGTGTTAAAGGAGAGTATAGGGATCCAAGTAAGATTGGTGATATTATTATTCGTGGATCGACAGGTGCGGTGGTGTATTTAAAAGATATTGCTGAACTAAGAGATGCATACGAAGAGAAAGAAAGTTATGCGCGTTTGGAAGGTAAAAATGTAATTAGTTTAAACGTAATTAAGCGTAGTGGCGAAAATCTAATCTCAGCTTCAGATAAAATTCGTGAAATATCAGATAGGTTAAGTAAGGAAAAGTTTCCATCTGATTTAAAAGTTACCATCACAGGTGATCAATCGGAGAAGACACGTGTAACCTTACACGATTTGATTAATACCATTGTTATTGGTTTTATATTGGTTACTGTAATCTTAATGTTCTTTATGGGTACTACCAATGCAATTTTTGTTGCTATGTCAGTACCGTTATCTTGTGCCGTTGCCTTTATGGTTTTCCCTGCAATTGGTTTCAAGTTAAACTTTATTGTATTGTTCTCTTTCTTACTTGCATTAGGTATAGTAGTAGATGATGCCATTGTAGTGGTTGAAAACACGCATCGTATTTTTGCAAATGGGAAAATGCCAATTAAAAAAGCCGCTAAGTTAGCTGCTGGTGAAGTTTTTTTACCAGTTTTTTCTGGAACCATGACAACCTTAGCCCCCTTTATACCATTAGCGTTTTGGCAAGGTGTAATTGGTAAGTTTATGTTTTATTTACCCATTACTTTAATTGTAACCTTGTTGGCTTCTCTAGTGGTAGCTTATATCATCAATCCGGTGTTCGCTGTTGATTTTATGAAAACACATGAGGAAGAACAAAAGAACAGAGAAAACAAAAAAGGTTATAAAGTTACAGCCATAGTATTTGGTGTAGTAGCCTTATTGTCTTATTTGTCAGGCAACATTGGTTTGGGTAATTTCGCTATTATCATGTTTGGTTTATATTCATTAAACCGCTTTGTATTCTGGAAGTGGATTAAGAAATTTCAAGAAAATGTTTGGCCTCGTTTCCAAGATTTTTATAAAGGAATTATGGAATGGGCTTTACAAAAAAACAGACCTATTTGGTTGTTGGTAGGTACATTTGGATTGTTTATATTCACTTTCTTATTAGTTGCCATTGTAAAGCCTAAAGTGGTATTTTTTCCTAAGGCTGATCCTAACTTTATATACACATACATCACGCTTCCAACCGGAACGTCAGCTGCTTATACAGATTCAATTACACAAATTGTAGAGGAAAGGGTAACTAAAGTTGTGGGTGTAGATAATCCAATTGTAGAGTCAATCATATCAAACGTAGCGGTTGGTGCAAACGATCCTTCACAATTTGAGTATAACTTCAGTCCTACACCACATTTAGGTAAAGTTACAGTTGCTTTTGTTGAGTTTGGCAAACGTGATGGTGAATCAACATCAAAATACTTGGACTTAATACGTGAGGTAACCAAGGGAATTCCTGGTGCTGAAGTTATTGTTGAACAAGAAAGCAGCGGACCGCCTACTGGTAAACCAATTGCCATAGAAATAAAAGGTGATGACATCAACCAATTAACCAAAGTAAGTTCAGATTTAAAACGTTACTTAGATTCGTTGGCCTACCCTGGAGTTGAAGAGTTGAAATCTGATGTGCAAAGTAATAAACCGGAGTTAGTAGTAGTTGTTGATAGAGAACGCGCAAACCGCGAAGGTATCAGCACTGCACAAATTGGTGGCGAATTACGTACAGCAATTTTTGGTAAGGAAGTAAGCAAACTAAAAGATGCCAATGATGAGTACCCTATTCAAATTCGTTACAAAGAGAATCAAAGAAATAGTATAGATGCAATTATGAATTTAAAGATTACCTACCGTGATATGAATATGGGTGGTCAAATTCGTCAAATTCCATTATCGTCTGTAGCATCAGTAAAATATGGTAATACATTCGGTGGTATTAAACGATTAGACGACCAGCCAATGGTAACTTTATCATCAAATGTGTTAAATGGGTACAATGCCAATGATATTGTAGGAAAAATGGCTAAGTCCATTAAGAGGTATAATTTCCCTAGTGGAGTTGTCGCAAAAATGGGTGGCGAGCAAGAGGAACAAGCTGAAACTGGAGCATTTTTAGGTACGGCATTGTTAATATCATTCGGCTTAATCTTTTTAATTTTGGTAACGCAGTTTAACTCTATATCAAAACCTATTATTATTTTAAGCGAGATATTTCTAAGCTTAATAGGGGTTTTCCTTGGATTTACGATATTTAACATGGAAATTTCTGTAATGATGACTGGAGTTGGTATCATTGCTTTGGCTGGAATTGTAGTTCGTAATGGTATATTATTGGTAGAGTTTACCGAGATATTAATTAAAGATGGTGTGCCACTGAGAGAGGCAATTATTGATGCTGGTCGAACACGTATGACACCGGTATTACTAACTGCAACTGCAACCATGTTAGGTCTCGTTCCATTGGCTGTTGGTTTAAATATAGATTTTGCTTCATTGTTAAGCACAGGGAATCCTAAGATTTTCTTTGGAGGTGATAGCGTTGCGTTTTGGGGGCCTTTATCATGGACCATGATATTTGGACTAGCATTTGCCACCTTCCTTACATTAATTTTAGTACCTGTAATGTTATACATTTCTGAAGGAATTAAATTGAAGTTAAAAGCAAAACGCGAGGTGAAATAAGCTAGCATAATATTTAATAAAGTACAGTTTTTATGAAATGGTTAGATTGACTAAAAAAAGCATAAAAAGTACTTGTCATCATCAGCAATTATCTTACCTTTGTTAAGTGCATCAGATGCAACTGCATGTACTTAAATCGAACTAAAATATTGCATCTTTGAGTAGAGGTGCAATTTGTTTCATAGGCTAGGGTGAACCCCGGAGAAATCCGGGGTTTCGCTTTTTATAGACGTTTCGTTTTCAACTAAATTTTTAAAATCATATTTTACATTTATTATTACCAAATGAAAACGATAATTTACCACAACCCTAGATGCAGGAAAAGCAGAGAAGCTTTGGCTTTGTTACAAGAACAAAATCAGGATGTGGAAATTATTGAATACCTGAAAGATGTACCATCAGAAAAACAATTGAAAGAGTTGATTCAACTATTGGGTATAAAACCAATTCAATTAATACGTGATAAGGAAGAAGTTTTTAAGCCCTACAAAGAGCAAGAACTTACAGATAAACAATATATTTCCTTAATGATGAAGTTTCCGGTTTTAATAGAAAGACCCATCGTTATTAAAAATAAAAA
>JBFYQC010000183.1:0-3214 GCA_041302975.1 Bacteroidota bacterium | reverse complement strand
ATACAAATTAACCGAGGCATTTAAGGCCAAAGACTTTGATCGTATTTTAAAAATATCGGCTGATATAGGACATTACATTGGCGATGCGCACGTGCCTTTACACTCTACTGAAAATTACAACGGACAAAAAACCAACCAGCATGGTATACATGGTTTTTGGGAGAGCCGCTTGCCCGAGTTGTTTAGTGACAAATACGATTTTTTTGTAGGACGAGCCAAGTATATTGATAACGTACAAATGGCCGCTTGGGCGGCAAGCGAAGGCAGTTATGCGGCAAAAGACAGCGTGCTTGATTTTGAACGACAACTAAACGCCACCTTTGGCAGCGACAGAAAATACAGCAACGAGCAACGTGGCCAAACCACAATAAAAGTATACGCTAAAGAATACAGTGAGGCTTACCACAACATGTTGGATAACCAAGTAGAACGCAGAATACGTGCATCAGTATTAGCTGTGGGTAGCATTTGGTATACCGCTTGGGTTGATGCCGGACAACCTGACTTAAACAACCTGCAACAAACACCTAAAAAGTTAACAGACGAAGAACGTAAAACCCTTATTGCCGAACAACAAAAACTGCTGGAAGAAAAAAAGATGATTGGCCGGCAGGAGAATTGAGGGTCGGTGATTGGTTGATTAGTTGAGATGTTATTGGTTCATAAGCTACTGCCTATTCGGGCAAGTACAGACAGTGGCGTTTGTTGTTTACCGAGTAAATGGTTTTACTACACAAAAAACAAACTAAAAACACCTCTCTCTCTCTCTTGCAATTCTGATTGCCAGACCTTATTTTCGGTACACCAAAGTATAACCCGATGATAAAATCTTTTTTCAATATTGTGCAACTAAAATCACCCATGCTATTACACATAATACCACATTGAATACAATATTGTGCAATGAACGTGTTAATCAATGGCACAGATAAGTAATTAAAACCATGAAATACATCTTATCAATCATCATATATTGTACTTTAATTACAAGTCTGAAAGCACAGCAACTTAGCATAGAAACACTGCTCCTTGACTCAAACCTAATTAAAACAAATTTGGTAGATGGTGCATTACGTTTTCCAATCTTGAAAACTGGAAACAAAACAATTGATGAGTCACTTAATAACAACTTGGTAGCCAGAATAACCAGGCGTGAATACGCAGGTTTAACCAACGATTCAGTATTGATTGCATGGGCCAATGATGGTATAGTATATATGAATCATGAAACAACATATAATCAAAACGGAATAGTATCATTTAACATTGGTGTAGAAGGTTGTGGTGCGCATTGTACAGGAACAACCTATTTTTTTACCTACAATTACTACACAGGTAAACCCGTTACTTTAGTTGATGTTATTGATACTACAAGTGGCTTCGCTAAACAAGTTTTACATGACAAACATACTCAGTTTACACAACAAAAAATTGAACTAAAAAAAAGACTAAAAGAAGATCCTTCAGGATTTAACGAAGAAACATACAATTGGGCATTGACTCATTACACAGATTGCGAAAATGATTTCAACTTTAACTCATTTGCCTTATACCCTAACCAACTCTCTATTATTTGCGACTGTTACATGCCCCATATTATTCAAAGTTTAGCTCCTGACATTAAGCTTAATTATACATATCCGGCCATAAAACAATACCTTAAGATACAACCATAGCAAATAACCAGAATGACTGTATTCCCCCCATCACCCCAACACCTTTTTACTTTTTTGCCTATAATTTTCAATAAAATAATACGTAGAAAATAAGACCAACATCAACAAAATGATGCTGTTTTCTAACCAATGTTCAAAAGGGTGTACCCAAATTTCTTTAAATAAATTCCAACGGCCTATCACCTCAATAAAATTCCAGAAAATAATAACCGTTGGTACGGCATAACGTATGGCATAATCGTACTTGTTGATGCGTATTAAATTTAAAAACAAATACAAGGACCAAAACAAAGAACCAAAAGCCACAATATAAGTAGCGGGGTGTTTATCGCCTGCAATGTCTTTGTCGTAAACCAATAACAACACAATGTAAAAGGTCCATAAAATCATGATGGTTTCTATAAACGTAACCATGGCCGTAAGTTTACTGTTACTGCCCGATGCATTAATTTGGGTGCGCAACTTAAACACCCGTTGAAACCAATTAAAAAACTGGCATTTGGTATTGCTAAACACAAAAAATACCAATAAGGTTAACAACAACCCTAAAGATGACATCATCACCAAATATTCGGGTTTGGTGGTTATTTCTCCATCTTCTATCAAAGGTGCTACTTGTAGTTTTTCGGCAATCCAAACAAATGAAAACTCAACCCAACCTGTCCACACCAAAATACCAGCCAATAAACCCATAATGGTAGCCACCGATTTGTTGTGGTTTTTAATAATACCCCACACCAAACATACTGCACCTATTAATCCAATAACAAAAGCTCCTATAAATTTTTGGTGCTCAAAAATACCCTCGTTTAAAATCATTAAAGCATGACCAATAGGCATAAATAATAAAACAATGATAAAGGCAAAAACGCCCTTTTTGTACTTGTTAATAAAGGCAATCATAAAGCTATTTAGATTAGGCCTCAAACATAATTTTTATTTAGACTAATTACAAATAATAAAACAAAAATCAGGTTTTGTATTGGTTTGCAGTGATTAATAAATACATTGATTTGGAAAATCCTTTATTTTAAGCGCTGGTTCAAATACATCAAAGAATGCTGAACCAACTCATTTTGTTGGAACAAATCAAGAGTGTTGTAAGACCGGAAATGGTGTGAAATTTTAATCAAACATCAACAGTAAAACAAAACGCAACACCACTTCCCTCCTTTAAAAAAGATTCTTCTTACGGAAATAAATCACCCCAATACCCGAAAGTAACAATGCAATAAAAATTACAATCCAAAAGGCATGTTCATTTTCAGAAAATGGCACACGCACATTCATGCCATACAAGCTAGCTATTAAAATTGGGATGGATAAAATAATGGTAACCGAAGTTAAAAACCTGATGGTAATATTTAGGTTATTGGAAATAATGGAGGAGTGTGCCCCCATCATGTTTCCTAAAATGTTGCTGTAAATTTTGGCCATTTCAATGGCCTGTTTGGTTTCAATAATTACATCATCAATCAACTCACGTTCGGTTTCTTTTAAGTTACTCATTACGCTGTGTTGCTGCAAACGCATCATCA
>JBFYQC010000182.1:0-4885 GCA_041302975.1 Bacteroidota bacterium | reverse complement strand
AAACTAAAACAGGCTGCTTCAACATATGAGGCAGCCTGTTTTTTTATGAGCGCAATGAGCGTTTTACATTGCAAGGAGATTTCTAATTCGTTGATTGTTTCAAGTGTTTTTCAAAACAAACTCTAAGACAAGTTTCAAATGACGAGGCATCTTATTTTTGTGTGCAATGAGCGTTGCACATTGCAATTAGATTTCGCCCTTTCAGGGCTTTTTAAATTTAATGCGTATTTTGATTTATTTAACTTAAGTGTTTTTCAAAACAAACACTACTACTCACACCTTCGTATTGTCCGTAATTAGGTATACTGTTATAGCCGTTTTTGGTATATAGCCTAATTGCTTCAGGTTGACGAATGCCTGTTTCTAAAATCAAGTGATAAAAACCCAATTCAATGGCCCATTTTTCTAGCTCGGTTACCACCAACGATGCAATACCCTTGCTCCTATGCGCCAAAGGCACATACATGCGTTTTACTTCTATGCTATCTGTGGTATACGGACGCAAAGCACCACAACCAACAGGTATTCCATCTTGGTAAATAACCACCGCATATTTTATGGAATCTGATTTGTTAAACTGCTCGTAAAAGTCAGATTCATCACCATCGCGTATGCGCAATTCTGCATCCAACTCAACCACTAGTTTTTTGAAATCAGCATGCGAGGCATCTGTTCTTATACAATGCATCATTACAACTACAACCCTTTTGCAGTGCGTGCTGCACCAAATTCTAAAATAGCATCAATAAACTCGTAAGGTTTATATCCATTTAATGCACACTGATGAAAAATAGCCGTAGCGGGTGTCATGCCTGGTAAAGAGTTTACTTCAATAAAAACAACTTCGGGTTTATTCTTTTTATCAATGCGTACAAATGCATCAATACGGCAATAACCCTGTACGTTTAATACTTTAGCACCTTCAACCAAAACTTGCTGCACTTGTTTGCTAATGGCCAAACGTATTTTTTCGTTTTTATGGTAACGCGCAGGTGTAATATTTTGTCCTTGCCCAGCTAAAAACTTTTCTTCTAAACTTAATATTTCTCCTTCGGCCAAAGCCTCACTTGGTTCAAACGACTCGTACACCAATTTACCTTTGGTATCGTAAGTAGTAAGCATCCCTCCTGTTATTTCTAAAAAGTGTGCAGCATTATTTCTATCAATAAAACCTTCAACCAAAAAGTAATTCTTTTTAGGAAATTCTTCTTTAGGCTTTAACCCTAATTTATTGGCCAATGCAGGTGTAATGGCCAAGGTATTTCTAAATACACCTTCGGCATAATTAACCAACTCGGTACGGGTTTTAATTTTCTTAACGGCACTGCTGCAACCATCATCAGCAGGTTTTGCAATAAGCGGATAACCAATTTTTTCAATAGCAGCAATTACCTTTTTACTGTCTTTTTTCCAATCGGTATCAAACACCAACATGTGCTCGGCAACGTTAAATCCTTTAGCACGCAACAGCTTATTGGTTTCAAACTTATTGATGGTAATTTGTGAACTATCTACACCCGAACCATTGTATGAAATACGCAATTTGTTCAATTCCTTTTGTACCGTCCCATCCTCACCCGGACGGCCATGTAGGGCAATAAATACGGCATCGGCCATTTTAGCCAATTGCTTGTACGTTATTTGTTTAGGTGCAAACAAGTTTTGTGAGTTACCATATTTTTCGATGATGGATTTACACTCCACAATAATTTTTTCGACAACGGCAGCACGCTTAAAATGAAATACCTTTTCGCGAATATCGTCTGCATTATCTTTTAGCATTACGTTAATTGGAATAACATGTAATGTATGTGACTTATCATCGCCCGTTACAAAAACAGGGAAAGGTTGGTACTTGCTGCTTGATGCTAATTTCTCATAAATATTACGTCCGCTCTCCACACTAATGTGGCGCTCGGTACTGTAACCACCCATAAACACCGCCACACGCTTTTTTTGTTGCTGTTGTTTTTTATTGGTTTTGATGGCATTGTCCAATCCGTTTAACAACTGTTGGTAATGGAAATGAACGGGACTATTAGCCACACGCTCGGCCAACGAAGTACGAATGATGTACGTTAAAAACTGCGATGGATTTAAACCAATTTCGGCCGCTTGATGAAAGAAAAACGAAGAAGGCATCATGCCCGAAGTAGTATTTGGGTCGTTTAAGAAAATTTCGTTTTTAGCCGTAATAAATCCATCAATACGTGCATAGGTATTAAACTTAAAAAAATCGAATAAACGCACACATTCTTTACGTATGTTTTGAACTTGTTTTTCGGCAATATCAATTGGTGTTACCTTGCGCGACAAGCCTGGCAAGTATTTGCTGCGGTAATCGTAAACCTCAGTACCTTTTACAATTTCGGTTGGTGGTAATGCTATGGCTTTGCCATTTTCATCTTTGATAACAATACAGCTAAACTCACGGCCTTTAATAAAACCTTCAATTAAACATTCGGTTTCACTGTATATACTTTCCAGTTTTAGTGTTGATTTTTTAGCAAAGTGTTTATCCAATAAAACATACAACTGATCTGGGTTGTAAACCAATGCACCTTCAACCAAAACAGGGAATGAAATACCTTCTTTTACATCGGCCATTTTTTGCAATAAAGCCAATTTATCGGCTTCCGTTTGTCCAACCCACTGCTTTTTATCAAGGGTTTGAATAAAGAAAGAAGCATCAACAGCACGCTCAAAATCACCAATATTAGTTTCGGTAATTACACTTACCCCTACCGATGAACCTTGGTTTGCAGGCTTAATTACAAAAGGCAAACCCACTTGCTTTTTCACCTCAGCCAATAGTTTTTTTCTATCGGCTGTTTGCCAAGTTTGTTTGGTTATGCCTAAAAATTTAGGGCTATTAAAACCAGCATGTTGCAGCATGGTTTTCTGCGTTTTTTTGTGCATACCAATAGCACTTGGCATAATACCCGAACCAGTGTAAGGAATATCATACCACTCCAACAAACCTTGTATGGTACCATCTTCGCCATACATACCATGTAAGGCTAAAAAGGCAAAATCCATGTATTGGCTTAACTCTTCGGGCTTAAGGAGTTTACCTAGTTGTGCTGCTATTTTTTTACCGTTATCTTGATGTGCCTCAGGCAAACTTTCGGCATAAATTTGTAACGGCTTTTGTTGGTTGTGCAACGCACTTACCGTTGGGTAAAAATCGCGAATACTGCCTTTGTATATAAACTCCCAGTTTAGGAGAATAAAATTATTAAAGCTATCCACAAAAACAGGAACAGCCTCAAACAAATTTTTATCTAAGTTATCGTATACGGTGCGTCCGCCTGCAAAACTCACTTCACGCTCGCGCGAAGAGCCCCCGAAAAATATACCTACTTTAATCATATGTTTACCGAATTGGGATATAAATGTATAGTGCATCAAATATATTTGCTTTAGCATTAACCTACATAAATCGTTGTTAACAATGCTTTGGCACGATGTATGTTTTATTTATCACGATTTTTTATACATTTACAACAACATTTAAACTTCAATTTATCATGAAACGTAACTTATTTGCCTTATCTCTAATATTATTCGTATCGGTGTTCGCCCAAGCACCACAAACATTGCCAAACATTACTTTAAAAGATGTAAACGGTAAAAACAAAAACGTTGCCGATTATGCCAAAACAGGTAGAATAACGGTAATTAACTTTTGGGCTACATGGTGTACCCCATGCAAAAAGGAGTTAACCAATATTAATGAAAACCTTTTGGAATCGTGGAAAGAAAAGTACAATGTAGATTTAGTTGCAGTTTCTATAGATAATGCTAGAAATGTGTTAAAAGTAAAGCCTTATGTTGATGGTCAGGCGTGGGAGTTTGATGTGTTATTGGATGTAAACGAAGACTTGAAACGTGCATTAAACGTAAACAATGTGCCATATACCATTTTGTTAGACAAAAAAGGAAACATTGTTTGGAAGCATGAAGGATACGTAGAAGGTAATGAATACATACTAGACGAACAGATTAAAAAATACGCAGCTATGTAAATTGCTGGCAGTGTAAAACTAAAAAGCCCGCGGTTTAAACCGCGGGCTTTTTAATTATTGGAAATATTCCTTCATTTTATCAAAAAAGCTTTTGTCATTTTTACCCGGATGTGGTTTAAAATTTTCAGCATCCCTTAATTTTTCAAGCAAGTCTTTTTCGTCAGTTGTTAATTTTTGTGGTGTCCAAATATTAATGTGCACCAATTGATCACCTCTGTGGTGTGAGTTTAACTCTGGCAAACCTTTTCCGCGTAAACGCAATATTTTTCCACCTTGAGTACCGGCATCAATTTTCAGCTTTACTTTACCGTCTACCGTTGGTATTTCAACATTTGTACCAAGTGCAGCATCCACAAAAGAAATATGTAAATCAAACATGATATTACTTCCATCACGTTTTAAAACCGCATCTTCAGTTTCTTCAATAACAATAATCAAATCGCCTGCAGAACCTCCATTTGGCCCCATATTACCTTTACCACTCATGCTTAATTGCATGCCATCAGCAACACCCGTTGGTATATTTATGCTTACAACTTCTTCTTTTCCAACTAATCCATCGGCACCAACACCACTAGGACGTTTATCAACTGTTTTACCCGCACCATTACAAGTTGGGCAAGTACTTGTTGTGGCCATTTGACCTAAAAAGGTTTGTGTTACCCTACGCACCTGACCCGCACCGTTGCAGGTTGCACATGTTTTAAAAGTAAGTCCATCGGCAGTAACCATTCGGTTATATTTTACCTTTTTCTCTACCCCTTCAGCAATTTCTTTTAAAGTAAGTTTAACCTTTATGCGTACATTGTTTCCTCTAACACCACCGCTGCGTCTACCGCCCCGGCCTCCACCTCCAC
>JBFYQC010000181.1:0-2519 GCA_041302975.1 Bacteroidota bacterium | reverse complement strand
ATTTCTGGTTGTCTAACAAATCAATTTGTCATATCAAATTATCCATGTAACATTAGTTACACTGATTTATATCACAAAAGCTAAATTCGTTTATTCTTAACAGTAAAAAACAACATGATTGACAACACATCAGATAAGGAAAATAGCCGCAGGAAATTTATAAAGTCGTTGGGTAAAATTGGTTTTGGTGCTTCGCTTTTAACCACTGCCCCAAGTGTATTAACTGCACATGAGCTTGATGAAGAAGCCAATGAACAAAATTCACCAAACCAAAATGAAAAACCCGTGGTGTTAAACATTTTGCAAACCACTGATGTGCATTGTCAAGTGCATCCGCATGATGAATTATTTTGGGAAAATAATCAATCGGTGTTTCGCAAAACAGGTGGTTATGCTCACTTAGCCTCATACCTAAAAAACGAGCGTAAAAAAAATCCGAATACGTTTTTAATTGATACAGGTGATATGTTCCAAGGTAGCGAGCTATCTGTTAAAACAACCGGTAAAGCTATCGCTCCTATTTTAAATGCCTTAAATTACGATTTATACTTACCAGGAAATTGGGAAGTAATTTACTATAAAAAGAACATGCAAACGTTGTTGGGCTCGTTAAACGGACCAAAAGTTTGTGCCAATATGTACCACGATTTAGGAGATGGTAAAAAGGGGGAACTTATTTTTCATCCCTACAAAATATGGCACGTTGGTGGCATAAAAATAGGCTTTGTAGGCTACACTGATCCTTTGGTTCCTATACGCCAATCGCCCAATTACAGCAAAGGAATTATTTATACCAAACCCGAAGAAAATCTAGCACATTATATTGATGTGTTGCGCAACGATGAGCAATGTGCATATGTTATTTTATTATCCCATTTAGGTTTATCGCAACAAATTGCGTTAGCCAATTCGCCAGAATGTAAAGGTGTTGATATGATTTTTGGTGGCGACACCCACGAGCGTGTACGAAAGCCTATTGTATGTAAATATTCTAAAGTGGTTGAACCAGGTGCTTTTGGTTCTTTTGTAGGTAAACTTCAACTTACTGTGCAAAACGGCAAAGTAATTAAAGAAGATTATGTGCTTGACGAAGTTGACCCCATTAAGTTTAAAGCAGATAAAGAATTAGAAACCATTATTAAAGCCAACGAACAACCTTTTAAAGAAGATATTTATAAAGTTGTTGGCTACAGCACATTGCCATTGTACCGATATTTTGTGATTGAAAACACCATTGATACCATGATTTTAAATGCATTGAAATGGCGTTTACCTCAAACAGATATTGTACTTTCGAACGGATTTAGATTTTGTCCGCCACGTACCACACCCGATCATACCGGAAATATTCCGATAACCAACGGTTTTATTTTTGATATGTTGCCTGTTGACAGCACCGTAAGAACCGGAGAAGTAACGGGTAAACAAATTTCTGACTGGCTTGAAAAAGAGTTAAACAATGTGTTTGCAAAAGATGCTTCAAAACGTTTTGGTGGCTGGGTAATTAAGTTCCAGGGAATGACGGTAACATTTAAAGCTTACGAAGAAATGGGTAAACGTGTCCAGGAGGTTAAAGTTGCAGGACAACCTTTAGACCTTAACAAAACATATAGTATTGCAGCTTGCGAGCGTGATGGTGACCCAAGCGATATGTTATGTCGTATGAGAAATGTGGCGAATACCCATAACACCGAATATACTTTACACACTACCATGACCGAATATTTGAAAGCTAATTCTCCGGTTACACCTACTCCACCACAAAATGCCAAAGTATTAGATGCACCACAAACCTTACTAACACAAGTGTTTGGCGTTGATTACGAGTTTAGGTAATACCTGTATAAACCCAAGTGCCATTGGTTATTATCAGCCATGGCACTTGCTTGGTATTACGTGTGGAAAACAATCAACCCACATTGCCTTACTTCGTAACTTTAAGTTTTAATACTTATGACCCAATACGAAGATTTATTAGCACACATTTATAAAAACGGGACTTTTAAAAGCGATAGAACCGGAACCGGAACCAAAAGTGTTTTTGGTGCACAAATCCGATTTAACTTAGCAGAAGGTTTTCCATTGGTTACTACCAAAAAGGTTCATTTAAAATCCATTATTCACGAGTTGTTATGGTTTATTAAAGGCGAAACCAATACCCAATATTTAACCGATAATGGCGTAACCATTTGGGATGAGTGGGCTGATGAAAACGGGAACCTTGGCCCTGTTTATGGTTACCAATGGCGCAGTTGGCCAACACCCGATGGTAAACACATCGACCAATTGAGTGAGGTAATAGAAACCATCAAAAAAAATCCAGACTCACGCAGAATGATTGTGAGCGCATGGAATGTGGCCGATTTACCTAAAATGGCTTTGATGCCTTGTCATGCATTTTTTCAATTTTATGTGGCTGATGGAAAGTTAAGTTGCCAATTGTATCAGCGCAGTGCCGATATGTTTTTGGGCGTGCCGTTTAACATTGCTTCATACGCATTATTAACCCACATGATTGC
>JBFYQC010000180.1:0-2557 GCA_041302975.1 Bacteroidota bacterium | reverse complement strand
ACAAAGATAATCGCACAGCTGATGGGAACTAATTATTCCTGTTAAAATAAATACATGCCACCATTAAGAATTGAATCTCAATATTTTGGATCGATCCAGTATATCAAACAAATTGCTTTGGCAACTGACACTGTAATTGATATATATGAACCTTTCAAAAAAATGAGTTACCGTAATAGAACCACAATTATCAGTGCTCAAGGCCCACTTTTATTGACGGTACCGTTGAGGGCAGGTAGAGATCAAAAAACACCAATGAACGAGGTTAAAATTTGCTATCAGCAAAACTGGCCTATTAAGCATATCAAAGCATTGACTTCTTGCTATAAAAGATCACCCTTTTTCGAATATTATGAAGAAGGAGTGAGCCAACTATTAAAAACAGAGCATCCTAATTTAATTGACCTAAATATGAGTATAATTGGTTGGTTGGAAAAAGTGCTTAAAACCAATTTTAACATTTCAAAATCAACAGCAGTTATTCCTTTTTTAGACCCGCAATTTACTGATGTTAGAGATAGTTCTAATAACTCTAATGCAGCACTAGATATTGCAAATCAAGTATATCCGCAGGTATTTTCTGACAAAATTGATTTTATCCCAAATTGCAGCATTTTAGACCTTTTATTTTGTATGGGTCCATCCGCAAATATTTATTTGAAAGACAATCGTTTATAGTGATTTTGCATCTTAATATTTAGTAAATTTAATTCCAAAAATTAAACTTTACAAGTTAATAAGTGTCAAAGTAATGTAATATGATGTGTCGTAAATACAAGTTATTATTTATTTTTATATGTATACTGATTAGCGGCACAGTATATGCTCAAGATTATTCTAATAAAGGAACTGATTTCTGGCTCGGTTATGGTTACCATGTAGCAATGGCAGGTAACAATACAAATGGCGGTAGTCAAGATATGGTCTTATATTTTACTTCCGATAAAAATGCAAATGTTACTGTAGAAATACCAGCTGTTGGATACACAGCAACTTTTACAGTTGCAGCCAACCAAACTACTATCTCCACGCCACTTCCTAAATCAGGCGCACAAGATGTGCGTATCAATTCAATTGGTCTTTTAAAAAGAGGAATTCATATTACTTCTGATGAACCCATTGTTGCTTACACGCATATTTATAGTCAAAGTGTATCTGGGGCAACTTTATTATTTCCAACAAACACCTTAGGTAAAGAGTATTACTCCGTTAATTTCACACAACAATCCAATCAGAATAATTCAAATTCATTCTTTTTTGTTGTTGCTACAGAGGATAATACAACTATAGAAATCACACCTTCCGCCGATAACTTAAATGGACTCGCGCCAGGAGTGGCAACCACAATTCCATTCACCTTAAACCAAGGCGATGTGTATAGTGTATTTGGAACTGTTTCTGGAATTAAGGGTACCGATTTGACGGGTTCTAAAATTAGGTCCATTAGTACTGCTGGGTCTGTAGGTTGTAAAAAAATAGCCGTATTTTCTGGTTCGGGTAAGTTAAGTATTGGTGGTGCTGGTAATGGGCCTGCAGATAATTTTATTGCACAATCATTACCTGCTGTTGCTTGGGGAAAAAAATATTTAACAGCTCCTACGGGATCTCAACCCAACAACTTTTATCGTGTATGTGTTACAAACCCAAATACGGTTGTAAAATTAAATGGTAATATAATTCCAAATACCAATTTAATCAATGGATTTTATTACGAGTTTTTTAATGGAAGTTACAATGGAACAAATCCAACTACAAACCCTGCGATACCCAATGTAATTGAATCTGATATACCTGTTTTGGTTGCTCAATATTGTACCACTCAAGGTGTAAATGGTAATCCTAATACAAATCCTGGAGGAGATCCTGAAGTGATCTATTTGAGCCCTGTTGAGCAAACTATTAATGCTGTAACTTTATATTCTGCAACACGCTTTAATATTTTACAAAGTTACATAAATGTAATTTTGAAAAATGGAGGAGAAAATAGTTTTACACTAGATGGTATATCTCAAACTGCAAATTTCTTAACACACCCTGGTGATGCAAACTATAAATATGCAATACTAAAAGTTGATGCTGGAAACCATAATTTATATTCAGATACAGGTTACAACGCCATTGCTTATGGTTTTGGTAATGCTGAGAGTTATGGCTACAATGCAGGAACCAACGTAAAAGACTTTTCTCAAACAGCATCGTTTCAAAATCCATTTGGACGTATAGATTCGGCGGTTACCTGCGTCAATACACCGGTTTCATTTTCGGTACCCTTAAATTTTACACCCAGCAGTGTTAAGTGGGATTTTAGTGCTGCAAAAAACATTACACCTTCTGTTGTAATTGGGCCAACAACAAATCCAACACCTGATAGTACCGTTTTTATCAATGGACAAAATATAAGTTATTATAGCCCTAACCAGTCTTTTTCTTTTACTGCCGCTAATACAAATGCTTTAAGAGATACCATAAAAATGTACACAACATCCACAACACCAGATGGCTGTGGCAGTACAGAGCAAGTAGTAAGTATACCCGTTAAAGTTTACGATAAACCAGC
>JBFYQC010000179.1:0-2653 GCA_041302975.1 Bacteroidota bacterium | reverse complement strand
TCAATGCTTTTGCCGGAAAAATATTCGTAAGTAATACGTTCGGGGTTAATGCTATCGTTTTGTGCAAAAACAAAAGTTGCTGCTAACAGGCTTATAATTAATAATAGATTTTTCATGTTGTGTAATAAAGGTTGCAATTTACAAGGCTTCGGCAACAATAAAAGTGCTGCCGCCTATAAATATCATATCTGTTTGTGCGGCACTGTTTAAAGCTGCTTGTTTGGCCTCTACAACAGAAGCATAAACCTTGCCATTTAACCCAAAGCCCAATGCTATTTCGGCCAATTCGTTTGCAGGCATAGCCCTTGGAATATCGGCATTGGTAAAATAATATGTGGCTTCTTGGGGCAACATACTTAACACCTTGCTAATGTCTTTATCGCGTACCATGCCTATTACCATGTGCAATTGCGTATAGGTTTGTTGATTTATTTGTTGCAACACATACGTTAGTCCATCTACGTTATGACCGGTATCGGCAACCATTAAAGGCTGTTGTTGTAAAATTTGCCAACGCCCCATCAGGCCGGTATTTTCTTTAACCTTGGCCATTCCGGTTAGTATGGCTTGAATAGGAATTTCAAAGCCAACTACTTTTAATTCTAACAAAGCAGTAATGGCCGTTTTAATATTATTAAGCTGGTAATTGCCTGTTAAATCGCATTTTAATTGCCTTAAAAAAGGTTTGTCGTTGTAATAAACATCGGCAGCAATGTACTCGCTGTTTTGGTTGATGTTCTGAAACGAAACAGCTTCAGAGGCCAAAATAATCGGGCTTTCTTTTACATCGGCAGCATACTCAAACACAGGCCATGTTTCTTGATTAAACTCGCCAATAACTATGGGTACACCACTTTTAATGATGCCTGCTTTTTCGCCTGCAATTTTAGGCAAGCTATCGCCCAACATGTCCATGTGATCCCAACCTATGTTGGTAATTACACTTAACTCAGGCGTAATTACATTGGTTGAATCTAATCGTCCGCCTAAGCCAGTTTCTATTACTGCCACATCTACTTTTTCTATGGCAAAATAATGAAAACACAAAGCCACTGTCCACTCAAAAAACGATGGTTTAATTTCATCAAAATGCGGTTTGTATTGTGCCACAAAATCAACCACAAATTGTTCAGATATGGGTTCACCATTTATGCGAATACGTTCCCTGAAATCTTTTAAATGTGGCGATGTATATAAACCTACTTTAAATCCGGCTTCTTGCAACACACTGGCCAACATGTGCGAGGTTGACCCTTTGCCATTTGTACCGGCAATGTGTATGGATTCAAATTCTTTATGCGGATTGTTTAACACCTTACACAAAGCAAGGGTATTGGTTAAATCTTTTTTAAAAGCCGCTGCACCAATTCGAGTAAACATGGGCAACTGACTAAATAAATACGTTAATGTTTGTTCGTAGTTCACTACCGCAAGTTTAAGGTGAAATTTTGAGAATTAAAGTAAAGTTTAACAGCACCAAATGGTTTAGCGTGGCTATTCATAGGCATTCTTGAGGTTTGAAAATAAATACACTTGTTTTTGCCAACACAAAAGGTTTATTTAGTTGAGTAAAGTTTTTGTAACCATGAAACATTATTTTGTAATACTAACTACTCTTTTGTTCATATCATGTAAAGAAGATGAGCCAATTGAAGTGATTGACAACTCATGGAATTTATTTACTGAGGTTAAACATCAAGCAAAAAATGCATCCAACTGTTCAGTACACAACGATATGATGGTAATAAGAAGCTTCAATTCGCTAAGTTACATCAATAGTAACCATCAATTATCAAATCAGTATTTCATATCTAGTAATCTGAATTATGAATACAAGCAATTTCCAACTAATAGTGGATACTGTTTAACCTTAAGTGATGATTTGTATCCATCCCGAATAGAATGTCGACCCTTTTTGAACTTAACAGCATCCGTTTCCTTTGATTTTAATCAGGACTCAACCATAGTTGGACTTGAAAGGCAATTAGGATTATATGAACCCGTATTTATTTCTTCGCCTTCTGGACAGTTCTTATTTAAGGTTAAAAACAATTTAAATCAAAGCAATTCTTTACTTGTGCTGGCCGATGTTAATAGTCCCAGAAACTATAACAAAATCAACTTAAACTCCAAGCCAAATTATACAACACTTCATTTTTATTCGTCTGGCAAATTTTATTACAGTTCAACTGATATTGATCAAGGGCTATTTACTGTTGATACACTTGGTAATGTAGAAAAAATTTCCGCCCAAGCTTTTGGAGCAATTGTCGAGTCTGATGGAATTTTTTACGCCCTTGGATCCTTTTTCGACTTGTTCATTTCCTTTGACAAAGGACAAACTTGGCAAAAATCATCCTTCAAAGCCCCATCAGGAAATATAGTGAACTTGAAGAATAAAACATTTTTTATTGATCAAGAACGTATTTTTGAGGTTGTTATCGAAAACAACCAAATCAAACTGATTACTTATCATTCAAAAGGTCTCGAGGGGAATGCAATCACCGCCTTGTGCCATTTCAGTGGAAGATATTATTGCACCACAAAATCCGGAGTATTTTATCTTAATGAAGAGCAATTTAAACCGGAAAACTAAAACAATGATCACGTGCCTTAGGCATATATTATAACACCAAAGCCAATTAATTTTTGC
>JBFYQC010000178.1:0-17766 GCA_041302975.1 Bacteroidota bacterium | reverse complement strand
ACCTGCAGCCATCAGCTCGTTGTAATCTACTGTTGGGCCAAGGTTAAAAAGTTTCTTTATTAAGTTTATCATACGTTTAGTTATTCATTAAATAATTTACATCAAACCAACTGCCGCCATTCTGGCAATCAACTCCCATACTTTTTAGGTATGCTGTAGCCTGGCCACTTCTGTTGCCACTTGCGCAACATAACATAATGGGTTTGGGCATGGCTTTCATTTCTTCAACATGATTGGTTATGTCTTGCAAAGGAATGTTGATACTTCCTGCTACATGTCCGCCCATGTATTCTTCAGGCGAGCGCACATCAATTACGGTATTTGGTTTCATGTTATTTACTTGTTTTTGTTTGGGTATTGTTTTTAAATGAACTGCCCAACAAACTTCCCATAAAAGCACCATATAAAGTACTGTTAATTGGGTTTGATGTGATGGCACAAGTTCCGTTGCTGCATCCTATAAAATAATAGTAGGCATATCCTAAGACTCCACCAATAATGCCGCCAACAATTGTTTTATTGTATTTTTTGATAAATGTTTTCATTACAACATGGTGCTAGGACAAACATACTCTGTTACCGGAAATGCGTTTGAGTTTTTAATAGATGTAAAACCACCTTCAACGTTAATTAAATTATTGTATCCACGGGCTTTTAATACCGAAGCAAAAATCATAGAACGATAACCACCTGCACAATGTACATAGTAAGTTTTGTTTTTGTCTATTTTAAGCATGCTTTCGTTAATGTAATCTAATGGTGCATTTTCTGCATCAACGATATGTTCAGCGTAAAACTCACTGGCTTTGCGTACATCTAAAATATTTATGTTTTTATCACCTTGATACGCTGAAACAAACTCGTCAATTTTGATACTTTTAATGCTGTCGGTTTCTTTACCTGCTTCTTTCCAAGAATCGATTCCACCTTTTAAGTAGCCAATCGCATAATCGTAACCAACACGTGCCAAACGCGTAACTACTTCGTCTTCGTGGCCTTCATCAATAACTAATAATAAAGGCTGTTTAATATCGGTAATCATAGTGCCTACCCAAACAGCAAAGTTACCATCAATACCAATGTTTATAGCGTTTGGAATAAACGCTTTGGCAAATAAGTCTGCTCTGCGTGTGTCTAAAATTAAAGCGTTGGTTTCGTTAGCTGCGGCCTCAAATGCATCAACACTTAAGGGCTGTGTACCTTGGTGCATCACATCATCAATACTGTTGTATCCATTAATATTCATCAATACATTATTTGGAAAATATGCAGGAGGAGGCATCAATCCGTTTAGTAATTCGCTTACAAATTCTTCTTCGGTTATACCCGGTCTTAAAGCGTAATTTGTTTTTTTCTGATTGCCTAAAGTATCGCTAGTTTCTTTACTTAAGTTTTTACCACAAGCACTACCTGCGCCATGTGCAGGGTATACAATAATATCATCGGCCAAAGGCATAATTTTGCTTTGCAACGAGTGGTATAAATGTTTGGCAAGTTTTTCCTGCGTTAAATCCGCAATAACATGTTGTGCTAAATCAGGTCGGCCAACATCACCAATAAATAAGGTATCACCTGTAAATAGGGAGGTTTGTTTTCCGGTTTCATCTGTTAACAAAAAGCAGCTGCTTTCCATGGTATGGCCGGGGGTGTGTAATAAGGTAATTTTAGCTTTGCCGATAGTAAACACTTCTCCGTCTTGGCCAACATAGGCTTTAAACCCCATTTGCATTTGTGTTGGGCCATAAACAATTGTAGCGCCTGTTTTTTGAGCCAAATCAACATGCCCCGAAACAAAATCGGCATGAAAGTGGGTTTCAAAAATATACTTGATTTTAGCGCCACGTTTCTCTGCCATTTCAATGTAAGGATTAACCTCACGAAGTGGATCAATTATAGCAGCCTCACCATTACTTTCAATGTAGTAAGCACCTTGTGCCAAACAACCGGTATAAATTTGTTCTATTTTCATACTCTTTAAATTTGTTGAACAAAGTTAAGAAGAGTATAAAAAGCGTGTGGTGACTTTTGTTACACAATAAGTGTGTAAACGTATGATTTTTGTTAGCTGTTTTCTTTCTTTTTGGTTGATAAACCAAAGGGAACGTACAGTGGACAAAAGCTGATAAAGCTTGTTAAAATAAAAACCGAAGCAAATACCAAAAGGATTATTGCAAGTGTGCCACTAATCATGTTGGTGAAATAAAGTACTGCAATAACAACAGCGGCAATAATTCTCATTACCCTGTCGATGGTGCCCATGTTTGCTTTCATAACAATAAATATTAAGGTTGATAAATTTGTATACCAAAGTTAATCAAACCTTCCGCAATTCAAAATTAAATCGGGTTAAAGCAGGGTAAGCTTAAGTTCGTTGATTCGGTTATGGGATACAGAGATGATGGTAAACTGAAATTTTTCAATAACAATTACCTCGCCTTTTGATGGGATATTTTCATGAATGGCAAAGATGTATCCTCCTAAAGTGTTGTAATCTCCTTCAGGTATATTTAACTCGTATTTATTATTTAAATAATCTACTTCCAAACGCGCATTAAAAATAAACTCCTTTTCGTTTAGTTGTACTTCGGCCAATTGTTCCACATCATGCTCGTCTTCTATCTCACCAAAAATCTCCTCCATAATGTCTTCAATAGTAACAATGCCTGCGGTTACACCAAGTTCATCAACCACCAATGCAATACTTTTACGTGTGCGGGTAAATGTGTTTAGTAATTCGTTAGCCGACATGGTTTCGGGGGCGATTTCTATTGGAATTAGAATGGCTCTGATGCTGTGTGGTTTTTTAAATAAATCTTTCTGATGGGTATAACCAATTATATGATCAACCGTACCTTGATGAACTAAGATTTTTGACAACCCAGTTTCTTTAAATTTGGTATACAATTCATCTGTATTGGCATCAATATCAATACTGATCAATTCGGTACGTGGCGTCATACAATCACGCAAACGCACATTACCAAAGTCTAAGGCGTTTTTAAACATTTCGGTATCCACATCAGCATCTTCTGCTAAATCTTCAACACTATCATTAATATATTGGTCCAAATCTACCTTGCTAAATACAGGTGTGGTTTCATTAAATTGCACACGAAACATGGTGTTTAGTACCATTTTGGCTAGCCAGGTTATAAAATGCACTAAGGGCCAAAATAAATAATAGCTTAATAAAAATGGGACTGATAAAACGCGTAAAATAATGTCAGGATTTATACGGAAAAGTACCTTTGGTAAAAATTCCCCGGTCACTAAAACTATTAAGGTTGAGAGAAGTGTTTGAATTAACAACAAAAACATGGTACTATTAGCTGTACCAGGCACGTAATTAATAATGTATGGATTTAAAAAAGCACCCATGTAAATTCCATAAACAACTAAACCAATGTTATTACCAACAAGTGTGGTACTGATAAATCGTGAAGGGTTATTTACAAATGGAGAAAGTATGCGCGCTGATACACTTCCTTGTTTGCTACGCAATTCTATCAGTAGTTTATTGGCGGATATAAACGCAATTTCTATCCCAGAAAAAAACGCTGATGTTAAAATGCTTAATACAATAATGAGTGTGGTATCCATAACTTATTGAGGCAAATGTACTTATTTAAGCCCTTTTTTTAGGCGCAAATAATACACTATACCAAATATAATGGCCAATATAAAAAACATGTAAGCTTTTCCATTTATAAAACCATCAAAAATAGTAACATAAATGGCAACTAATAAACTAGAAATGGCCAATATTAGCCAGTTACGAAGTATAAAATTACGCATGGGTAATAAGTAGTATTGTGCCACGAAATAAACACTTAGCCTTTGTTATTACAATGTATATCTTGTTTTATACATGAATTAAAGGGTAATTTTAATACATATTCAAGTGATTATATGACCAAAAGATATCCGCATCTATTTTTTTTATATATTGGCATTGCTAAATAAAACATCATTGAAACATTTTTACCTGTTCCTCATTTTTATCACCTTATTGGTTAATGGACTAATTGCGCAACAAATAACATTAACCGGGAAGGTAATTAACAACATTACTAACGAGCCTTTGTATTTTGCATCTGTAATGGTTAAGCAATACAAAACCAAAACGGATAGCTTAGGGAAGTTTACGTTTGCTTTGGCGCCTAGTAAGTACATTATTCGAGTTACTGCAATTGGTTATAAACCATACGAAAGAAAAATTGATTTATTGGGTACAGCTGATATTTTGGTGAATATGGAACCCGAAGTAAGTCAATTGGATCAATTCGTGTTTAGTGGAAGTAAAATTGAAAGAAAAGCCGCGCAAGAGGTAATGAGTATGAATGTGATTAAACCTAATTTAATTGCTTACACCAATGCTTACGATTTAAGTGATGTGGTAAATAAAGTACCTGGAGTAAGTGTTATTGAAGGACAAATAAGTATGCGTGGTGGTGTTGGTTATAGTTATAGTGTTGGTAGTAGGGTAATGGTTATGTTGGATGATATGCCACTGATGGGGGCCGATTTAGGTGACGTACGTTGGAAGTTATTGCCTATAGAAGCGGCCGAACAAATTGAAGTGGTTAAAGGTGCTACATCAGTTTTATACGGTTCAGCTGCATTAAATGGCAGCATAAACGTCCGCAGCGGTTGGCCGGGTGTTAAACCCGAGACTAAGGTTACCATGTATCAAGGTATAGTTGATAACCCCAAGCGAAAAGAAACCATTTGGTGGGAGCGAACATCACAACCATTTAACTCGGGTGCATTTTTTAGCCATAGACAAAAGTTTGGTAATTTTGATTTGGTAATGAGTGGCAATGTGCACATGGTAAAAAGTCATTTGCAACAAACTGATGAATTTAGAGGACGTTCTTACGTTAAAACACGTTATCGTTCAAAAAAAATTAAAGGACTAAGCTACGGAATAAACAGCATGTTTCTGGCCGAAAAATCAGGAAGATTTTTTCTGTGGGCCAATGCTGATAGCGGAGCATTAAAACCTTTTGATGGTAGTGTAGGGCAAGATTTTTGGAGTATTTATACCATCGACCCACATGTTACCTATGCAAGTCCGAATAAAAAAACGGTACATGCTTTAAAAATGCGTAAGTACAATATTGTGCGCTACGTTGATAAAAACCTAAATCGTAATTTATACGATGCAGAAGCAGATAATTACGCGCTTGATTATAGTTGGCAACGCATTTGGTTAAAAGGATTAAGCACCACAAGCGGTTTTTATGGTTCGTATATAACTGCAGTAAGTAATGTATACCCTGGCAGGTATCAGGGTTATTCGTACGCATTTTTTAGTCAAGCAGATTATAGATATAAACGCTGGAACATAAGTGCTGGAGCGCGATACGAAGTAAACAGAATTGATAGTGTTGAAGAAAACCGTAGGCCATTGTTAAAGTTTGGGGTGAATTACCAAGCGGCCGAAAAAACATTTTTGCGTTTAAACTATGGTGAAGGTTATCGTTTTCCTACCATTGGCGAGCGTTATGTTGATGATGGTGTAACGTTATTGCGTGTTTTCCCTAATCCACAACTGAAAACCGAGTTTGGTTGGACTGCCGAGTTTGGGGTAAAACAAGGGTTTAAAATTTCTAATTGGAATGGACAGTTTGATTATGCCTTGTTTTGGCAAGAATACACCGATTTAATTGAGTTTAAATTCGACCAATATGAGCCAGCAACATTAGAAAATCCAATCGGAACATTTGGTTTTAAAGCGTTGAATTTACAACAAGCAAGAGTTGCAGGCATGGAAGCTTCTGTTACAGGTAGCGGTGCCATTGGCGAAGTTATTATTAATGTTTTGGGTGGTTATACATACAGTTATCCAGTTAACTTAGCTCAAGATACATCTGCAAAAAATGCGGGTAATTACATGAAAGATTTTGTTAAAAGTTTTGGAGGAGTGGATAGTGCTTATGCGGCTACTAAGATGTTACCATATCGTAATAGGCATTTGGTTAAGTTTGATATTGAAGCATCGTACCGTAAAATTAACATTGGTTATGGTGTACAATACTACAGTAAGTTTGATAATATAGATCCATTGCTTTACATTATCATACCCGGCCTGCCCAAGTTTATGAGAAGTATAGGTAATGGGGATTGGGTTCATCAAGCTCGCATAGGTGTAAACATCAACCCGAATGTTACGCTTAGTTTTATTGTAAATAATTTTATGAATTTAGAATACGCTACCAGACCAGCACGCATGGATGCACCAAGAACTTTTAACCTACAAATGCGCTTTAAAATTTAAAGATGATAGCATAAAAAAGACAGCTGATGATGCTGTCTTTTAAATTTATTTAAGATGTAATTTATTCTTTCAAAAAGCTGGTATAATAAACGCCATATTCGGTTTTTATCATGCATTTATATAAACCGTTTTGGTAGCTTGATAAGTTTATTAAAGGAGCTAAATTGTTACTAAAGCTAGATTCTATTATGATTCGTCCCAATGCATCAATTACCGTATATGTTCCGTTGGTGTGGTGCGGTAATGATGACAAATCTAAATTGATGCTTGTTCTTGCCGGATTAGGATAGGCCTTAATTTCCACAGGCGCATCAACTGGAAAAATACCAGCAATCCCAGTAGGTAAAAATATTCTAAATTGGTAACTATCACCTGAATCAATTCTGTTTAATCTGGTAGTTGGAGATATTTTTGGATGGTAATAGGTATTTAAAAAAATGGCTATTCGGTATGCGCCAACTTGAGATGAATCTGCTAAACCTGTTAACAAAGCACAACCTTTACTCCCACCAGGAATTGCACAACGACTAAGACACTGATATGAAAAATTTGCTGGTACCCCTTTTAGATTTGTCATAATAACAGAGTCGATTACCACATCCCACATCTGTCCATTAAACTCAGCAATAGTGTCTTTAGGAGATCTAAAACTCAATACCTGATTATATTGTGCACCAACGTATGAGTAGGGTAACTCTGCCGGAGAAAATCCAGTACTGTTTAAATTAGGATCAGGTATGCATTGAGCTTTTGTTTTTAAAACGAAAGTAATTAGCATCAAACTAATAAGTAGTAATTGTTTTTTCATATCAAACATTTAAGTCTATCAAATATAATAAATAACTGAGTATTTGAAACGTTTTAACTTACTAAATCAACATTAAAATCAAATAAACCACTTATATCGTTAGCCTTTATAGAAAGTATGCTTCCAATTGGAGTTTGTGTGGTAATGTTGTAGTTGCCAATTCTCACGCGCACCAATCTCAATGTAGGATGCCCAACCACTGCGGTCATTTTTCTTACTTGGCGGTATCTTCCTTCTTTAATACAAATGCTTAACCAAGTATGTGGTTTGTATTTGTGGTACCTCACACGTGGATACCGCTCCGGAAATTCAATACCTTCCAGTCTTCTAACTTTGGCGGGTTTGGTATTGTAAATAGTACTTTGGTGCGAAATGCCAACACCTTCTTCCAATTGTTTAATGGTTTCAACACTTACATCACCTTCAACCAAAACCCAATATTCTTTTTCTACGTTATGTGCCAATAAGTGTTGGTGAAATTTACCGTTGTTGCTCAGGATTAAAAGACCTTCACTGTGTTCGTCTAACCGTCCAACAGGCATTACGTCTTCTTCCAATTGGTATAAATCGCCCAATAGTTTTTTGTTGTTGTGCTCGCAAACAAACTGACTTAAATAACCAAATGGTTTAAAAATAGCATAATACTTAAACTCTTGTTCATTCATCTGCACAACATTTTCCTTCATGCACTTCTTTTAGCCATTGTTCATCGGTTATGGTTTGGGTTGATGCTTCAGGTTTATCCAAACACCAGTCGCAGGTTTCACCATTATCAGTAAAACCGCGTCCTTCACATTGTGGACATAAATAACCGCATCCGGCCATAAATTGTAATTATGATTTAAAATGCAAAAATAATCAAGGATTATTAATTGTTAGCATTTAAAATGTCCTGCACTTGTTTAAGTTGTTCTTCTACGCCAACTGATGCATCAATCCAATGTATTGCATGTCCGTCTTTTTCCATTTTTCTGAAGTAAGTCATTTGCCTTTTTGCAAATTGCTGAATAGCGATATTTAATAATTCTTCCAATGCTTCATTGCTCATCAACCCTAATAAATATTGCGAAACAAACTTGTACTCTAGGCCATAATATTGCAGTTGCTCGTGCGTAATACCATCTTTTAACAGTTGTTCAATCTCTTCAATTAATCCGTTTTTTAAGCGGTAATTCAAGCGTTGTGTAATGCGCGTTCTTCTCAAATCTTTACTAACATCAAGTCCAAAAATAATGGGTTTAATATCAGGAATTACCTCCGCTGTGAAATTATGTTGCTGTAGGTAGTGGTTTATTTCTATGGCTCTAATGGTTCTTTTTAGGGTTGATAAATCTGCCTTTGTTGTAAAATCGGTTAAAGACATTTTATTAAAGTGCGCAATAAGTTCGGGGTGTGTTAAATGCGCAATGATTTTTCGTAAATCGTGGTTGTTGGGTACCGATGCATATGTTAAATTACGTAACACACTGTCTATATACAAACCAGTACCACCGCATAAAATAGGGTTTATGTGTTGTTCTTGCAATTGTTTAAAGGTTGCAAAAAAACTGCGCATAAACTCGTGTAAGTTGTATCGTTCACCGGGTTCTAAAATATCAATTAAATGGTAAGGTATGGTTTGGTTATTGATGTTGTAATCATCATAATCTTTTCCAGTACCAATATTCATTCGTTTATATACTTGTCTGCTATCGGCACTAATGATATGAGTATTTAGCCGATGTGCCAATGCTGCAGCCAGCTTGGTTTTTCCGCAAGCTGTTGGTCCTAAAATAACAATTAAATTATATGTTGATGGCACAAGACAAAAGTAATAAATAGAATGGCTTATCTATTGTCCCAAACAAATTTTAAACTACCCGCATTGTTTATTTTAATTTTGTGCTCGATGTTTGTAATTTGTTTATCGGAAAAACGCACATAACTCAATTCATCAATATACAACACCTGTGGTGGTGTTTCTTCAATTAACTTAAAACCTGTTTTTAAATAACCCTCACCTGTGCTCCAGTCTCTATCAGCATAAGTCATTAAGTGCTTTACATGATTAGTTTTTATGAAATGTTGTATCAGTTTGCTTAAACCTCCTACAATGTTTATTCCACTTGTACTTGCAAAACGTTCAAGTTCATAACTTCTGTAATATACGGGCCCATCATACATGGTTCTGGCTTTACTAAATGTAGCTACGGCAACCATTTCGCTTTTATGCATTAACCCAAATTTGTAATAAGCCGATGTTGCTCCTTGTAAATGATGTTGATTTAAAAAGCCCTGTGATTGTTGTTTGTCAATACGTATAACATCTGTTTGGCGTGCATGGATTTTTTTTGCCAATCCGATGATAGATTGTATACGAAATTTTATTAGACCTGTTTTATGTATCCAATGATCTTCCCAAACATGAATTACATGGTGATGAATGATATTTGTTTTACTACTTAATTTTGAAAAAAAACTATCTGGTAGGTTTTGTTTTTTGTAGGTATTTATATCAATAAAATGGATAATCAGTTTTCGTTCTTCAAATATATACATAGCAAAAGGAGAGGCATGTGTTACATACTTTTGCGCTCCAATGTGCTGAATAAATTCGCTAAACAATTCTACTTTCATAAGTAAAGTTTAACTCAAGTTTTAAAGCTTCTATTACATTAAATACAATAGGGCAAACGTTGTAATTACTCCACAAACTGCGTTTGTATTTCATATCTTTTGCGTCAAGGTGCGGATACCCTGCACATGCATTTGGTCTATTATTGTAAATACTGCATTTACAACTGTTTAAAAACATGCAAGGTTTGGTTTTTAAAAAGAGAGCTTCACCATCAAACGCAACAAATTGTTGTTTAAAGGCAATAGGTTCTATTTGTTTGATATGGGCTAAGGTAACGATTTCGTTTTCTTCTAAACCAGGTTCCAGTTTTTTACAGCAGTTGGCACAGGTGGTACAATCTATTTGAGAAGATATGTGCTGATTAAGCGAATGAATACTTTGGTCGATAAATTCACTTTTAAAGTTACGCAAGTGCTTTTTAAAAAACATATTTTCTATGTTTTTAGAAGCTAACAAGGGCTGCATTTCTTCAGGTGATTTAACCATAACGTTTGTTACTGTTCTTTTACATCAACCAAAACTAAATCGCCATTTTGCCAAATAAAAATATCATTATCCAATATTACCTCTTCACCCTCTTTAAGGCTTTTAACGTATACATCGTTATTGGCCGTGTGTATACTTCCTTTGGTGTGTATTGCTAATTTTATGTATTGTGGGTTAATTCCACGTTTGGTGCCGCAAAGCACTATATGTACGGGTTTACGAATACGCTTAAGCAAACTCATGTCTCGTATATCACTATCATCAGCCAATAATACAATACTTTGGTAATCGCGGTATGCAACCATAGCAGTTAAAATGGCTTCAAGGTCGTTTTCAGGGTCATCTCCACCTTCGCCTTTTTTGCGCACATCTTCAATGTCTTTCTTAAATTTTTTATAATCCTTTGCTTCAAACGTATGTACACCTCCCGTGCGACCTATTACCTTTTTATTGTCGGGTATGTTGTCGCCATCATTGAAAAGCGCATAGTATTTAATTTTCTCACCTTCAAAATTCTTTTTGTACCAGACCAACATCTGGCCAATATATGGAAACATACTGCCTGTCATGTCCACCACCATCATTACTTTTTTCCAATCTTTATTGCGCGCAAAAACCCTGAATATAGTGGAGTCTTTTATTTTGTATTCGCCCGTTAAAAACTTGTCGAATTTTAAAGTGGTTTCTTTAGTGGGGCTCTCATAGGTTACAAACCCTTTTTTGTCAAAATGCGCGTAACTTCCGTCTAGTTCACCTTTTTCAAATTTCGCTTCGGTCAGTAAAAATCCATTTTCATCGTAGGCACGTTCATAACCGTGCTTTTTACCTGCTACATATACTTCCTCTACTTTGGTACTGCAATTGGGGTAAAAGGTTACACTTGGGCCTGATAACATGCCATTTTTATATGTATTACTAAACTCAATACAATCTTGTGCATCATAGTAACGAATTTCTAGACCTTCTTTTTCGTTGTTTTCGTAATATACTTCGTATTTCAAATCACCGTTCGACCAAAAGTATCGCCAAAATCCTTGTTTCTTTCCGTTTTTATCGGTTAGGTTAATGGTATCTCCATCGGTAATCTCAAAAGTTTGAGCGTTAACCGTGTTTAAGTTTGCTGCAAATAGAATGGATAAAAGGAATAAATATAGGGTAGCCTTCATGTTTAATTTTCAACCTCCGAATATACTATTGTTATTGTAAAAGTGCGCATTTTTAGCACATCAAAAACATTTACAAGTTTTTAGCGTTACAAATAAGTATGAAAGCAAAATTGATTCAAGAATATATTCACTACACCCTTGAGCATAACAATACCCCTCAAAGTGTTTATTTGTTCGCAAAATCTGTTGGTATCAGCGAACAAGAATTTTACAATCATTTTTCAGGATTAGAAACGTTGGAAAGCGAAATTTACCAAACTTGGTTTGAAGAAGCCATGAACAAATGCACAACAAGCTCTCCTTGGAATGATTATAGTGCCCGCGAAAAAGTTTTGGCTGTTTTTTACACCTTCATTGAAAGCTTAAAACCCAATAGAAGTTTTATTAAGTTTTTGAAGGAGCGAGATTTTAAATCATTACCTAAGTGGCCTGCTTATTTAAATGGTTTACATCATAGTTTCATGAGTCATTTAAAACCTATTTTAAATGATGGCATTGCATCAACTGAAATTGCAGAGCGCAAATACATCGATACTAAATATGCCGATGGATTGTGGCTAAACTTTTTGTTTGTGTTAAAGTTTTGGATTGATGATGCCAGTCCAGCGTTTGAAAAAACAGATGCGGCAATTGAAAAGAGCGTGAATTTGGCGGTTGATTTAATGGGGAAAAGTGCGTTAGATGCTGCCCTTGATTTCGGTAAATTTTTGTTTCAAAATAAATAACACGATTAGTATAACCAGTTCACCATGGAGCAAAATAGTATTCCTAGTACCAAAGTTCAACGTGCCATGCGTTTTGTCAAAACAGGCGCACAAATTGGTGGTAACTACATCAAACATTACTCAAAAAAAATGGTCGATCCATCACTGAGTAAGGACGAATTGCATGAAAACAACGCCAATGATGTATATAATGCTTTAAGCGAACTTAAAGGCAGTGCACTTAAAGTTGCACAAATGTTAAGCATGGAGAAAAATATATTGCCACGCCAATATACCAATAAGTTTCAAATGGCGCAGTATAGCGCGCCACCTCTTTCGGGTCCGCTAATTGTACAAACTTTTATAAAAGCATTTGGAAAAACTCCTCAAGAGATTTTTGATACTTTTGAAATGAAAGCCAGTAATGCAGCCAGTATTGGTCAGGTGCACAAAGCAACTTTAGGTGACAAACAACTGGCCATAAAAATTCAATATCCAGGAGTAGCCGAGAGTATTAAAAGCGACTTGAAAATTGTAAAACCAATTGCTTTTCGTTTGTTAGACATGAACGAAAAAGAGTTAGAGAAGTACATTAAAGAAGTAGAATCGAAGTTGCTAGAAGAAACGGATTACGAACTAGAATTCAAACGCAGTATAGAAATAACAGAAGCGTGTAAACACATTCCTAATTTAGTGTTTACTAATTACTACAAAGCATTTACGTCTAATCGTGTGTTAACCATGGATTGGCTTGATGGTATGCATTTGGATGATTTTTTAAAAACCAATCCATCACAAGAAATTAGAAATATTATTGGGCAAGCCATGTGGGATTTTTACGATATGCAGGTGCACGAGTTAAAAGCCGTTCATGCCGATCCACATCCAGGTAATTTTCTAATGCAAACTGAAGGTAAACTAGGTGTAATTGATTTTGGTTGTGTGAAGGAGATTCCTGAAGACTTTTACCTGAATTACTTTTCATTGCTAATTCCGGAAATAATGCAAAGCGCAACTACCATGCGTAATATCATGTTACAACAACAAATTATAACAGTAAATGACAGTGAACGCACGCAACAAATTATTACTGATGCCTTTACCAAAATGACAACATTGTTGCGCACTCCGTTTGACGAGGAGGAATTTGATTTTGGCAATAATGCTTACATCGATCAAATATATGCTTTAGGCGAAGAGGTAAGTAAAATTGATGAATTGAAAAAATCAAAAGAGGGTAGAGGTTCGCAACATGCATTATATATTAACCGCACATACTTTGGTTTATATAGCATTTTAAACGTGCTTCAAGCCAGAATAAAAACAGGTATTCGCAATTGGAAAAAGCCACTTATCGAATATCATTTAACCAAACTCAATTAATTAACTATATCTAATTGTTGTATGGTATTTATACTTATTTGAGGTAAAAATAAATACCTTTGGTTATATGCAACGTATCATTAAATCAAATTCCGATAATGGTTTTGTGTGGATTGATGTTTTAAATCCTACAGAAAGTGATTTAAAACAGCTGGCCGAAACCTATCATCTTCACCCAAGTGCATTACAAGATGTGCTTCAATCAGACCACTTGCCCAAGGTGGAGCAGTTTGATGATTTAGAATTTGCTATTTGCAGGTACTATGATATAGATGCAGAAAAGGGCGCTGATACCATTGAAAAAATAAGCCGTAAATTGGCTGTTTTTTACAGAAAAGACTTAGTGTTAACTATTCACAGAAGAGAATCGTTTGCTTACGAAAATTTAATTCAAAAGTATGCAGCAAATAACCAACTTAATGCGTTTGAAATTACATGTAAAATTGTAAAAGCAGTTTTATCAACCTACGAAGACCCAAGTATTAAGTTAGATGCGGAGATTGATTTCTACGAGAGCCGAATTTTCTTGAAAAAGCGCATTCCCGATTTACTTAAAAATTTATATGCCATAAAACGCAAGGTTTATTTAGTGCGTAAAATTTCAAACCTCACAGAAGAGATTATACATCATTTAGCACCCATTGCGCAAGCACAAAAATGCAGGCCAGTTTTTCAAGATTTAAAAGATTATTATGTGAAAGTTGATACCATGGTTGAATCCAATCACGAGGACATAAACAGCTTGATGAATATTTATCTTTCACTCTCATCTCAACGTAACAACGAAGTAATGCGCACTTTAACTGTTTTTACTGCATTTTTTTTGCCAACAACATTTATTGTGGGTTTATATGGGATGAATTTTGAACATATGCCCGAACTTAAACAGCCTGCCGGTTATCCTGCTGTAATTGGATTAATGATTTTTGTCACACTAGTTATATACTCGTGGTTTAAACGCAAAGGATGGATGTAGTTAACTACGCATGTTATCAAACTGAAGTGGCACCTCAAAATCATGCGCCCTCACCTTGGCCATTGTTGCCTGTAACTCATCAATACTTTTACTGGTTACCCTCACCTGGTCATCCATAATACTGGCTTGTACTTTCAGCTTGCAGTCTTTAATAAAGCTCACCACTTTTTTAGCCGTTTCTTTATCTATACCTTCTTTGATGGGTAAATTTTGGTGCATGTGTTTACCACTTGGGTTTGGTTCTTTGCTTAAATCAAGTATTCTTGGGTCTAGTTGTTGTTTGGTAAGTTTACTTAAAACAACATCTATAAGGCTTTGTAAGGCCATTTCCTGTTTAGCTTGTAACTTAATAAGTTTATTTTTTTTATCAAGTTCAATTTCACAGTCCTCATCTTTTAGATCGTAACGATTAACCAATTCTTTTATCGCGGTGTTAATCGCATTGTCTATTTTCTGTAAATCAATTTTATTTACGATATCAAAACTTGCCATATGATATAAATTAAGAAATAATTTGCAGCTAAGTTCGTAAATTTGAATAGTAAACTAATAAAACTATGAAAAAATTATCATTAATAGCTTTAATATTGGTAACAAGTTTTGCAGGTTGTAATGATGACGAGCCAGTAAAAGACGACCCTTCCCCTAGTAATGGAAATTTGATTGTTAATCTTTCTCATAGTTTTAATGCTGCCCCTTTTAATCTTACGTCTGGTTTTGTAACAGATCTAAACGATACTATAAAATTCTCTGCATTCTTATACTATGTTAGTAATGTATCATTACAAAACGAAGCAGGTACTTGGGTAAATTTGGGTAACTATCATTTAGTTGATTTCTCAGATCAAACCTCTCTAAAATTAAATATACCAAACTTACCAGGTGGTACGTATAAAAAATTGCGTTTTTTTGTTGGTGTTGATAGTATGGCTAACACTACAGGCGCGCAAGAAGGGGCTTTAAATCCATCTAACGGAATGTTTTGGAGTTGGGCAACAGGTTACATTTTTATAAGAATGCAAGGGCGGTTTAACAATAATCGGCCAATGACCATTGATATGGGTGGATTACAAAATTTACCAATAATAGAATTGCCAGTTAATATAACCATTAATCAAGGTTCATCGGCAACAGCAAACATTAATTTTAATGTGGCTGATGTTTTTGTAACACCAAACAACTATAAGTTAGATTCTGTGTCGTCAATTATGCATGATGCTTTGCACCCAAAGGCACCCATGTTAAAACAAAATATAGAATCAGGTGTATTTACTGTTACAAGTTTTCAATAAATAAACTGCATTTTTAATGAGTTGGTTAAGCAAAACACTTTGGATTACCTTTGTAATTACTTTACAAATATTTGTTGCATGCAAAGTTGATGATGAATTAAAAGCATCGGTTAATGTGCAACCACCTGTTTCATCAACTCCAACTCCTTATAAAATTAATTACCCAACGGGCTTACTTTGGCCACGATTAAAAATTCCGGTAGACAATCCGTTAACAGTTGAAGGAATTGCATTAGGGAAAAAGCTTTTTTATGACAATATTTTGTCTGCTGATAATACCATTTCTTGTGCATCGTGCCATGTACAAAGTCGTTCATTTGGTGATTCAAAAAAGTTAAGCGTTGGTGTTAACGGTCAATTAGGTTTACGTAATGCAATGCCACTGTTTAATTTGGGGTGGTTTGAAGATCCATCGCAGGTAAAAGGTGGTCATGGTTTTTTCTGGGATGGACGCATCGCTACGCTTGAAAATCAAGTTTTAGCACCTATAGAAGACCCAAGAGAAATGAATCAAGATCTAGCTGAGCTTGAACAAGAATTACGTAATCATGCTGAATACCCGGCTTTATTTAAAAAGGCATTTGGAACCGATAGCATAACTACTAAACTCATTATGTTTGCGATTGCGCAATTTGAACGCACATTAATTTCGGGTAATTCAAAGTTTGATCAATACAAAAGAGGAGAATTACAATTAACAGAATCTGAATTACGTGGCCTTACCTTATTTACAACAGAAAGTGCTGATTGTTTCCACTGTCATGGTAACGACCGTAGTCCGTTTTTTACTGATTTTAAATTTCATAATAATGGTCTTGATTCCATTCCAACAGATATAGGTTTAGGCGGAATTACGGGTAAGGCAGAAGATGTGGGATTATTTAAAACCCCCTCATTAAGAAACCTCTCTTTTACAGCACCTTACATGCATGATGGCAGATTTAATACCATTGAAGAAGTGATTGAGTTTTATAACAGCGGCACTAAAAACGGTCCAACCACAGATTTAAATATAATTAAAAATCACCCCAAGGGTGGATTAAATTTAACGGCACAAAACAAAGCGGATTTAATTGCTTTTTTAAAAACCTTGGACGACTATAATTTTGTTACTGATGTTAGATTTAGTAAGTAAGTGAAACTGGTTTAACTTTATTAAATACTCATTTTTTGTTTCTGTTAATTTAAGGTGTTGAAACTTTGTAGCGCTTAAATAATCCTATTTTATGTGTTCGTATTTTTTCAAATTTAATTTCAATTGATTATAAGCATTTTACACCTCAGTAATTATTTCAAAACCCAAATTAAGACTTTCTTAAAGAATTCATTTAGAACCGTTCAATTGTTTTTTTAAAAAATAAAGTTAAATTCGATTAACAAACTTTCTTTATTCTTTAATTTCATTTTAAAAATCATGAGAAGAATACTCTACTCAGTACTATTATCTATCTTGCCATTGATGGCCTTAAAGGCACAGAACAATATTGCCCCTCAAGCTACTGTCACAGGAAGTACTTGTAATACTGGAGCATGTACAACATTAAATGATTTAAACTTGGGTAATTGTGGAACTCAACAAATGTGGGTTGCTACTACTACTCCGCCATCAGCTGTACCTGGTGTTGAATGGATTGAATGGAATTTTACAGGTGCTCCAAAAAATATAGGTCGATTGGTGATTCATCATGGACAATTAAATGGAAGGTTTCTATCGGGGGCTTTAATTCAAACTTGGAATGGAACTACATGGGTTAATCATCATACCTTTTCTGGATTAAATCCTGCAATTTGTGTAAATAATGTACCTATTCCCGTTATGACGACCAATAGGTTTAGAATAACGTCTTTTGTATTGACAGTAGGCCAACTATCAAATCCTAATTTTAGAGAAATTGAAATTATTGACACTACTTTAAATAGTGGTCCTGGAGGGGGCAATCCATTTTTAGCTCCTCCTATCTCAAGTTTTGCTTACGACAAGGGTATAGACACCGTATGGATAAACAGTCCTTATGCATTTATAAACAACTCAACAGGCGATAGTGCTTCTTATT
>JBFYQC010000177.1:0-5522 GCA_041302975.1 Bacteroidota bacterium | reverse complement strand
CTGATGCACCAACAGCCAACGAAACACCACTTGCATTGGGTGAAGCATCACCCCAAATAATGGTGTAATTATTCAGCACCACATTAGATGCAATGTTGATGTTAAAATTATCGTTTTGTAATGGATTTAAAATACAGTTGTTCCAAACAGGCTGGTAGCTTAACACGGCCGCACCGTTATAAACTTGTGGTGTGTTTGATGTAATTATTACATTTTGTTGAATGGAATCGCGGCAGTTGCCTGCAGTGCGGGCAATCATACGCACGGTGTATGTGCCGGGTGCGCCAAACAAGTAGGTAAAGTTAGGTATGGTATTTAAACTGCTATCAACTAACACACCATTTACACGCCAATAATACCAAGTATTGTTGTTGGCAGCGGTTCCGGTTGAGGTATTATTAAAAACAATGTTTTGCGGCACGCCACAACCGTTTTGACCCGGATGAGTAAAACTTAAAGTAAGGTTTGGGCAAGCAGCTGACGCTTGGTTTAAACCCAATAAAACTAAACAAGCAGCAAAAAAATAAGATAGGGCTTTCACGCGCAAATTAGCACATTAATGGTGTGCAATTTAGCGTTTAAAATTAAAAATATATATGTTGGTATAGAAAATTCGCTAATTTGATACTTTTCTGCCCATTATTAGCCCATCTCTTATGGGTAATAAAATGTGCTCTAACCTAGAGTCGTTGTGTAAATGCTTATTAAACTCATCCAGTAATTGGGTGTCTTTATCTTTCTGTAAACTTTTTTCATCAACCACCTTACCACTCCATAATACATTATCGGCAATTACATAACCACCAATGTTTAAATACTCCATGGCTTGGTTGTAATATTTTAAGTAGTTAGGTTTATCAGCATCAATAAAAATCAAATCAAATTTGTAGGGTAAGGTTTTAATAATGTTGTAGGCGTCACCAACTATAAATTGTATTTTATTTTTCATACCTGCTTCTTCAATAAAGCGGTGTATGTTTTCCTCTTGTTCGGGATTTACATCAATGGTAATTAATCGTCCGCCTTCTTGTAAACCCTCGGCCAAACATATGGCTGAGTAGCCCGTATAAGTACCAATTTCTAAAATGTATTTTGGCTTAATCATTTGGCTAAACATACTTAGCAACCTGCCCTGAAAATGCCCGCTAAGCATACGCGGTTGCAGTACATTGGCAAAAGTATGGCGCGATAGTTTTTTTAAAACGTCACTTTCGGGTTGGGTGTGGTCATCGCAATATTGCTGTATGGCCGGTGAAATAATATCAAACATGTTTTATCTTTTTCGAAACAACAAAATACACAATCAAACAACCAAGTGCGTTGGCTATCATATCAAAATAATCGTAGCTGCGGCCGGTAAAAATAAACTTTTGCATCAACTCAATTAAAGCACCGTACGCAGCGCTAATTATGCACCAAATAGCAATATTTCTTTTAGGATTTTGGTTTGAATATTTCAGGTTAGCTTTAATAAACAACCAAGCCTGCACACCAAATAATAAGGCGTGTATGGGCTTATCGTAACCAAATAAATCTTCTAATTTAAGTTGGGCCAATGTGCCAGGCTGTGCACCACAAGCAAATAAAATAAGCATTGCCCAAGCAATGGCCAATTTGTAATGGTATAATTTTGTTTGCTTAAGCTGCATGTGGTAATGGTAACAATAAAAAACCACCAACTGCAAAAGCAATTGGTGGTTTAAATGGTGTTATTCGTTTATGGCTTTAATGCCCGGTAATTCTTTACCTTCAAAATACTCTAACAAAGCACCGCCACCTGTACTCACGTAGCTTACTTCATTTTCAAAACCAAATTTAGCAACAGCAGCAGCGCTATCGCCACCACCAATTAAACTAAATGCACCGTTTTTGGTAGCCTCTGCTACTGCAATTGCAGCTTGTTTTGTTCCGTTCTCGTAACTGCTCATTTCAAACACACCCATTGGTCCGTTCCATAAAATGGTTTTAGATTCTTTAATCACCGCAGCATAATCATCGGCTGCTTTCGGTCCAATATCTAAGCCCATCCAACCGGCTTCAATGTGTTTGTTGTCGCACACTTTGTGGTTGGCATCGTTGCTAAATGCATCGGCTACTACACTATCAACCGGCAACATTAGGTTTACGCCTTTTGCTTTTGCTTTAGCCATTAAATCCAAGCAAAGTTGCAAACGGTCTTCTTCACATAAACTTGATCCAATTTCGAAACCCATGGCTTTTAAAAAGGTGTAAGCCATACCACCACCAATAATCAGGTTATCTACTTTATCAATTAAGTTTTCCAAAATTAAAAGTTTGTCGCTAACCTTAGCGCCACCTGTAATTGCTGTAAACGGCCGAGCTGCTTTTTTCATTACCAACTCGGCATTGGCCACTTCTTTGGCCATTACATAACCAAAACATTTTTGGGTGAAATATTGTGCAATAACTGCCGTACTTGCGTGTGCGCGGTGTGCTGTTCCAAATGCATCGTTTACATATATATCACCCAACTTACTTAGTTTTTCGGCAAAAGCGGCATCACCTTTTTCTTCTTCTTTGTAAAAACGTAAGTTTTCTAACAATAAAATTTCTCCCGGTTTTAAAGCAGCAGCTTTATCAATAGCTTCTTGTCCAATACAGTCGTTTGCAAATTGTACATCAACCCCAAATAACTCGCTAGCTTTTGCTACAACGTGTTTTAAGGTGTATTTTTCAACATCAACAGTACCGTCTTCTTTTAACTTTTTTAATGGTCTACCTAAATGACTCATTAAAATGCAGCTTCCGCCATCGGCTAATATTTTTTTAATGGTAGGAACAGTTGCACGAATACGGGCATCATCTGTTACGGCAAAAGTTTGTTTATCTAACGGAACGTTAAAATCTACGCGAATCAAAGCCTTTTTTCCGGCAAAGTTTAGGGTGTCTACTGTTTTCATGCTGAATGGTTTAAGTATAAAATTGTGAAAGGTAAATGCTTAAATTTTGGCAAAAATAGTTTTTTGTAGCTAGATTGTGTTTGAATTTTTAACCCAAAGCCTATTGTTACAATAAGTGCTTTGGTTAAATCAAAACAAATTAATATGGGTAAAATTTGGGCTTCTGTATTGGTGCTGCTTGTTTTTATGGCCTGCACAGGTAAAAAAGAAAAGGCATTGATTAAACGTTGGCGTGTAGCCGATGTAACTTTTATTGATGCCGAAAAAGCAACTGTGCAAAGTGATACCATGCAGGGTAATTTAATGCTAAGGCAACAAGCTGTATTGCGTGATGTACTGCTTAAAAATTTGTACGAGTTTAAAGATGATGGAACTTACATAACCGGAAATGCCGCAGGAACTGCAACCGGTAAGTGGAAGATAAGTGGCAATGCCATTAATTTTATGAGTGATGTTGAAAAGGATGGAGCTGCGCCCACTAAAAAAATTCCTTTCGAACATTTAAGTGAAGACAGTTTGGTATTGCTGTTAAACAATGATCAAACCAGTATAAAATTAAAATTACTTTTGCTGCCCGTTGAGTAAAATCAATCCATAACACACAAGATGATTCGCTTTTTTAAAGTATACGATTTTAAACAACACGGTAATGAACCGCAACAATTAAACACCACACGCACCATTGATATTGAAGGTAAACGTATTTGTTTGGCGCGCACCGCTACCGGCTATTATGCTGTTGAAGACAGGTGTCCGCATGCCGGTGCCCACTTGGGCAGGGGAGGTTGGTGCGAAGATGAATTTGTGGTTTGTCCCGTCCATCGTTACAAATACAATTTAAAAACCGGGCAAGGTAAACAAGGCGATTACATAAAACCATACTCCGTGCAAATGCGTGCCGATGGCGTATATATCGGCATTGAAAAAAAATGGTGGCAATTTTGGTAGTTTTAAATGTTAGTGCCATGTAACCTAAGCCGTGTTTTGTTCTAATTCACGCAGAAATGTATTTTTACATTTTGAGTTAATGGTTGTTAATTTAATATTAGCTGCTGTATTAATGTTTAAGTAAAAATCGATATGCTCTGTAGGTATGTCACCATTCTGTCTTGTTTGTGTTATCTTTTCTGTATTATATTGTAATTATCAGGTAATCAGGTTTATATAAAGCGATTTTTCTTTTTCCTTTCCTTTTATTTTAATTATAAATCTGGTTGTTTAAATAAAAAAAACTGCTATTCGCCTCTTATCGGCTTATAAAGGCAATCGGTAATGTTATGTGGCTGTACAAGTAATGTTTGTTCGTGTTGGGTACTAAGGGGTCTAACTTTGTATTCATAAACAAATACTTAAGTGTATGAAGTACATAAATCTAGTTACGTTTTTATTCATTATTATTTCTTTTAAGGTTAATGGAGCTACTATTACTTCTACAACTACAGGTGGTAATTGGAGCAGTACAAGTACATGGGTGGGTAGTAAGGTTCCTAAGTCGAATGATGATGTAGTAATTAACGGTGTAGTTACAATATTATCAGATGTAACATGTAAAACACTGAGAATAAATAGCAGTAAAACGTTAGGTTTCGGAGTTGGAGGTTATTCATTAACATTAACAGGAACTTGGACTACTGTTTTTAATAATAGCGGTGGTAACTTTAATGCAGGAGATGGAAAGGTAGTATTTAAAACTAACCAAAATTCTGGTCAAACAGTTGCAGGAACAGTTACATTTAATGATGTTGAGGTTGATAAAGTAACCCAAATGAACTTTGGAACAGCTTCAACTATTAATGGAAAATTGCAATTAGTAAGTGGTTCTCAAATTGTTACAAGCGCTCATCCAATATACGGAATTAATTCTACGTTAGAAATTAATGGTAATTATGCCTTGAGCACTAATCATTATTTGTGGGGAAATACTCTATCATCAACTCCTGCTCATATTATAATTGCTGGTGGAACAATATCTGCCCAACAGAATATAAATATTATTAAAACGCTTACGGTTTCGCAAGGCGCCACTTTAAATGTTCAGACGTCATGCATAACTTTAAAATCAGGAACTTTTGAAGACATAATTAATGATGGAACATTAAATCTTGGTGGTGTTATAGTTGAGTCTGGTCTTACATGGAACATCTCTCAAAACTTTACAATGAGTAATTTAACAGTTCAGAACAATGCTACTGTTAATGCAGGGAACCATACCATCAATTTTATATATAATACTACAGGGCATTGTGGTTCAACCGGGCGAATAATTAATCTATTAGGTACTGGCACATTTAATCCTGGAACTGGAACCGTTGTTATTAATACTTCGGCAAATGGTAATGCTACGTTTACAGGAGATATATCATTAAATAACGTAGTTGTTACCGGAGGTGTGGTGGCTACTAATGGTAACAATGCTTCTGTTACCATTAATGGTAATTTAACATTAAACACCGGAACCAATATTAATTATGGCAATCCTATTCCGTCAGGTGCCATAAGTTTTGGAACTTCAGCGAGTATAACAAGTAATGGAGGAAGTGCTAATAATATTGTTAGTTCTGTACCAAGTGCTCCTCAGCCAATAGTAGTTGATCTGGGTTT
>JBFYQC010000176.1:0-5652 GCA_041302975.1 Bacteroidota bacterium | reverse complement strand
TGCCTAAAAAGTTTAGGTCAATTAAGGCGTTTTCGGTTTCTTCTTTACTAAAGCCACCACAAATTAAATGAGGTACAGCCTGTACTTTATAACGGTTCATTAAAGCAGCACAAATGGCAACCGTACCCGGACGTTTACGTGTATATACCTTATCAAAACCACCATCTTTACGTTTACGTAAAATAAACTCCTCACGGTGGTAAGTTACATCAATAAAAGCAGGTTTAAATTCCATCAAAGGATCAATGCCATTGTATAAACTGTTGATGTCTTTACCTTTTAATGGGGGTAAAATTTCTATGGAAAATAAAGTCTCTTTGGCGTCTTTTATGATATCGGTTAGTTTCATGTGTTATTTAACTCTGTCCACAAATGTATAAGATTGAAGCAAATAACATAAACATAACCGGGTTATTTTTTAATGATACGTTTAACAGTAAGTTCGTTGTATTGGGTGTTAACTTGCAGCAAATACATCCCCGGTGCCATGTCGGCTAGGTCAAATGGCAATTGTTGCTTACCCGACTTAAGTGTTTTGTTTTTGGTTAGTGTTTTAACCACTTTCCCTTCAATATCTGTTAAAATAATACTGTAGTTGCGGGGTTCCATGGCTTCAATTTCAACCGTAACCATTTGTTCTGTTGGGTTAGGGAAAGCATAAACATCATACAACATGCCAGCTGTATAGCAGGTTTCAAAGTACTTACAAGTAAGCGTTTGTTGGTTGTTTGTTATTGCATTGGCTTCACGTTTTATGTCTATCGCAAGTTCAGCAGGCAATAAGTTAAACAGGGTTGAATCGGTGCGATACCAAGCTATAACACCTGTGTTTTTAAGTGTTGGGTGAGTGATGGCAATAGGTAACATGGTGTTTAACTCATTTATTAAAGCTTGTTTCGCTTTTTCTTTTGCTTCAATATATGGTTGATGCTCTTTGGGCGAAATATTGTGCTCATTCATATAAGCCACTTCCTTTGGATCTATAAATTTGTCGATGTCATATTCATAAGCACGCCACCCAATTCCGTCTGGTGATGTTATTAGCACCGGAGTAGGGACTTGCTTGTTTTGATCTGATGTGTTTACCAAACTATCAGGCTCAAGTATGGCTGTTCCATCTTTTTCCACTACTTTAAATCCAACTATATCATGGGTTGATTCGTAATTATTGTAAACCGAATAAATGGAACTTGTTTTGTCAATGTGAGTTGGAACTCTAATGCCTTCAGATGTATAAGTGATGTTTAGCTTAGCAAGTTCTGTTGGTTGCAGATATAGTTTGTTAATCTTGCGTATGTTTAAATTAGCTGTTTGGTATGCTGACTTTTGTATTAGCGTATTCAATTTTTCGTTTTTGTAAAACCAAAAAATAGTTTGGCTATCAATCATTATTGGGTAAAGGTCTGGAGTTAATTGTTTAAAAAAATTGTATGAAGGGTTATCCATAAATGGTCCGATAGAATCATCTATATTTCTCAAAAAAGTAATATGGCTTAGGTCATAATTACTTTCAGCTACGGGGCCATTATTTACTTTAAGGTTGCCTCTTTTCTTGTTCATAAAGGTAGGAATACCATGCGTAACTGCGGTGTAATTAGCTTTCGATTTATAAATAGTTTTGCCGTATACTTGTTTAGTTTTTGCTTTATTCAACCTTGATTCCCAATAGACTAATCTTAGTTTATTACCTTTGTGTTTAATGTTTATTTCCTTTAAAAATTCGGGTTGAATTTTCACATAACTGTTTTGAAGTAACTTGACGGTTAAGCTATCAAATCCTTTTGCTGGTGGCGATTTTTTCTGGTATTTCTCTTTTAAATCAGCAAAGTAATTTTTGTCCTGTGGTTTTCCATATCTTACTTCAACGGCTTTTGCCAATTCAGCAGGTAACGCTTGGATAAACGAAACTTCGTTTTTAAACCAAAATACCAACTTCCTGTCGGAATTGTACACTTTTCCTTTGGCTTTAAGTTCCAACATTAATGGAACTAAAGATGGTTTAAGTTCATTAAAATAATCAAGACGATATCCGAATGGACCAACCATTTCTGTAAAAAACAAGCGTTTGTTTTCATTAGCTTTATTGGTAATACTATCTTCAATTGCTATGGCATAAAAATTTTTAAAATATGTTGTATCAACTTTTTCGGTGCTGTTTTGAATAGAAGAAGAGCTGCCACTCTTACCTATTTTCAGACTATATGTTCGTGTTTCAAATTTTGTTATTGTGTCGTAACGGTATTTGTTTGCGCTATCAGTTGTTATTTCATACCTCAACACATTCCCATCCGTAAGAATTCCCAACTTGGCCAATTCATCATAAGTTAAAATCAGTTCACCGTTTTCGTTAAAAAAATCACGTGTGGGTTCTTGTGGTGTTGGGTAATTGTTAATTACCGCTGGTTCAAACCAATTTATGTTAGAATTATTGGTGTTGTTAATCGGTGTGTTTGCTGTTGATGAAACTAAATTTATTTGCAAAGGTTTAGTTTGAGTTGATGAAGTTTTGGTGCCAACTTCTTCGTTACTAATTTTGTTGTTTTTTTTGGGTTGAGTAGGTACAATTTGTTCTGTGCTTTGTATTGCTTTTGGTTCAGTTGTGTTTACGTTTTGGTTATTCCACACTAGCCATGTGGTTGTAACTATTACTAACAGTGTGCTCATAAAAACTAGTTGTTTAAGGTTAAAAAATCGTTTTTTAACAACCACTTTTGGCTCAGAGTTCAATAAGTTTGCTACCTCTTTTTCTGTTAAAAAAGGCGCTTGCTGTTTAGCTGCATCAAAATAATTTTGCAAATGTTTACTCATACCAAACTCCTTTCATTTGTGTGAGGTGTTTCTCTTCTTTGTTCTCCAGCAATTGCGATAAAGTTTTGCGTGCACGGTGTATATTGGTTTTAACCCCAGCCACCGATAGATTTTGGAGTTTTGCAATTTGATCCATACTCAATCCGCTTATTTCGTACCATACAATAGCTTCGCGCTGTTTGTGCGGGATTTTATTTAATGCCCTGTTTAGTTCGTGTTGCATTAATGTATGTTCACTGTTGCTATTATCTGCGCGGTTTTCGGCTGCAATGCCATCAAACCAACCCCAAAACTTTTTACGCCTTATTTTTTTGTTTACCAAATTAGATGCGATGCTAAATAGATAACTTAAAAAGGCGGTTTCGTCTTTTAATTCGTCAAGTTGCTCAAAAGCAATTAAAATACTCTCACTCACCACATCTTTTGCCTCTTCCTTATTCCACACCAAAGTTTGCACAAAACGGCTCAACCGCGCATGCTGCGGCTGGTAAAGTGCCATAAAGCGTTCTTGTTTGGTTAAGTTAAGGTTATTCAATGGTAAAGTGGTTGTTCTGTCAGTAGGTTGATTAAGTAACTAAAAAAGTTTCAGTATGAGGTATTGTGTTTTGTAATTTATTGATAATTAGTGTTTAAATTTTAATGTTTGTTTTTAGAACTCCGCTTATAAACACCTTGTTAACTGCCAATCTGCCCATTGTTAGCGGCTTGGCGTTATTTATGTAAAAAAGCCACTAATGCACGGTAAATTTTATTATTTTTACCGCCCTTATTTAATACAGAAAAACACGAACAGATGATAGGATCTATATTCAATACCATTGCTAAAGTATTTGGAAGCAAGTCGGAGAGAGATTTAAAAACAATTTACCCCATTGTTACAGAAGTAAATCAGGCATACGAAAAACTACGTCACATTAGTAATGATGAGTTACGCACTAAAACGGCCGAGTTTAAATTGACCATTGCCGATCACTTAAAAAATATAGATGCTGAAATAGAGGAAGGCAAACATGCTGCAGAGGCAGAAAAGGATTTACAAGCCAAAGAAGATTTGTTTAGAAACGTTGATAAATTGAAAAAACAACGTGATGAGCAATTAGAAGTGGTGTTAAACCAAATATTACCTGAAGCATTTGCTGTAGTTAAAGAAACAGCTCGTAGGTTATCTGAAGACAAAGAGTTAACCGTTACCGCCACCGATTTTGATAAAACCTTGGCCACACACAAACGCTTTAAAAAACCGGTTCGCATAGAAGGTGATAAAGCCATTTGGAGCAATACATGGGAAGCTGCCGGTAGCACCGTAACATGGAACATGGTTCATTATGATGTGCAGTTAATTGGGGGTATTGTTTTGCATCAAGGTAAAATTTCTGAAATGGCTACGGGTGAGGGTAAAACCTTGGTTTCAACTTTACCTGCTTACCTGAATGCACTATCAGGACAAGGCGTTCATATCGTTACGGTAAACGATTATTTGGCACGAAGAGATTGTGAATGGAATGGTCCTTTGTTTGAGTTTCATGGCTTACGTGTTGATTGTATTGATTACCATCAACCCAATTCTCCGGAAAGACGTAATGCATACACAGCCGATTTAATTTACGGCACCAATAACGAATTTGGTTTTGATTATTTGCGTGATAACATGGCTCGCGATTTAGCTGAACTTGTTCAACGCAAACACCATTTTGCCATGGTGGATGAGGTGGATAGTGTGTTAATTGATGATGCGCGTACTCCTTTAATCATTAGTGGTCCGGTGCCTAAAGGCGATGACCAACAATTTCACGCACTAAAACCTCGTATAGAAAAAATAGTAAATGCACAAAAAGCATTTGTAAATACCGCTTTAAATGAAGCCAAAAAATTAATTGCAGCAGGCAACGATAAAGAGGGTGGTTTCCGTTTGTTGCAAGCATACCGAGGTTTGCCTAAAAACAGTGCATTAATTAAGTTTTTGGGTGAGCAAGGAATGAAGCAAATTTTGTTAAAAACAGAATCGTATTACTTGCAGGACCAACAAAAAGAAATGCATAAGGTTGATGCTGATTTATACTTTACCATTGAGGAAAAACACAACTCTATTGAGTTAACAGAAAAAGGTGTTGATTTAATTACCGCCTCGGGAGAAGATCCACACTTCTTTATTATTCCGGATGTGGGTGCAGAGATTGCCGAGATTGAAAAATCAACCCAAAACGATGAAGATAAACTAAAACACAAAGAGCAGTTGATGCTCGATTTCTCTATTAAATCAGAACGTATACACACCGTTAATCAGTTGCTAAAAGCATACTGTATGTTTGATAGAGATGTGGAATACATTTTGGCGGATGGCAAAGTGAAAATAGTTGACGAACAAACCGGTCGTGTACTTGACGGTCGCAGATATAGCGATGGTTTACACCAAGCTATTGAAGCCAAAGAAAATGTAAAAGTAGAAGCTGCAACACAAACCTACGCAACCATTACTTTGCAAAACTATTTCCGTATGTACCACAAGTTAGCAGGTATGACGGGTACTGCTGAAACAGAAGCTGGTGAGTTTTGGGAAATTTATAAATTAGATGTGGTGGTTATTCCTACCAATCGTAACATATCTCGTAAAGATGAAAATGATGTAATTTATAAAACCAGACGCGAGAAATACAATGCTGTTATTGATGAGGTACAGAAATTAACCGAAGCCGGTCGTCCGGTATTGGTTGGTACTACATCTGTTGAGGTGAGTGAAACTTTAAGTAAGATGTTGCAGTTGCGTAAAATTAAACACAATGTGTTAAACGCAAAACAACACCAACGTGAGGCTGATATTGTTGCTGAAGCAGGTCAGGCCGGAAC
>JBFYQC010000175.1:0-4231 GCA_041302975.1 Bacteroidota bacterium | reverse complement strand
CTATTGTTTATAATATTTACACATATCCAAGAATCAATAAATATTATCGCAAATATTAATGGATTAGAATTTATTAAACTGAACGAAGAGATTATTGTTAGATATGCAATTCCAACATCCTTGCTTGCCATTTTTTATTTACTTTTAACAGCAATAAGTAACAACAAAACAAGTTTTTACAAACTATTAACATTACTTATTATTGGAGCGTTTACTAATCTAATAATCTCTTTCTTTCTTTACTTTATTTGCCAACACAGTTTAAATGCATGGTCACATTTAAAACATCAACTAAAAGTAAATTCAACTGGTCTTTATAAAAAGGCCCTGCCACACACAATTAGTGCTTTTGTTATTTTAATCGTTTGTATTTTATTAAACACAAATGAAACCAACCAAACAAACACTATACTTCCATCATTTTTTATCTTCATTGCATGTATCAGTTTACCTCATTTTGTGTTCATGCACTTATTTTATAATCCAAAATAAATACCAAAGGTTATTGGAATAAGAGTTACCAAATAAGTTACAACGCCATCAAAAACTTCACCGTATCAACACCATCCGCATAGTCGGTTAATTCGGGCTGTTGTGCTTTACCCAAAGGTACACTGTTGTTAATAGTAGCTTTACTAACCACACATTGTATGTTTTCTTGCTGCGCTTCTAATGTTTTGGTTAACTCATTTAAATCAGCATATTGCTCGTAAAACATTACACCAAGTGGAGAAGCAATGTTGGTATCTTCTTTTAACAACAAAAAATTATTATCAAAATGTTTGGATAAATTCATCAACAAAATAGCCTTGTGGTAAGTGTAGTTATTGGCATATTTATTATGGTTGATGTGGTCGTAAAAATCTGCTATGCCTTCATAAAACGTTGCAATATCATACCCTTCGGGTACGTATATTTTTGATACATTACGGCAACCTAAACCAAAGTAGGTAAAAATATCCTCGCCCAACTTATACATATCTTCGGGTGTTTCATTGCCGGTTAATACGGCTACACTGGTGCGCGCCTTGCGTAACAACGATGGTTTGTTTTTGAAGTAATACTCGAAATAACGGTTGGTATTGTTGCTACCTGTGGCTATCACCGCTTCAAAGTTTTTGGGCAAACGTTCTTCGCTTATTTCTATCTGTGTGGCCCAATCAGGAGCTATTTGAATAAGATTTTCAATCACCCATTTCATCAACAAAGTATCATCGCTTGATAGTTTAACAATGGCTTTATGGCCGCACACCAAAACCGATAATAAATCGTGTAAACCCACCAAAGGAATATTTCCAGCCATAATTACCACCACATTTTTGGGCTGGGGTTGAGATAAACTGTGGTAACCACTTAACCATTTGTTTAAATGCTCGGTGGTTAATTCGTTACCCCAAGCACCAACCGCCTTTTTAATATACTCGTTTGTAAACCAAGGGTTTTGTTGATAAGCGCGATTAAAAACAGGGTTATCGGTGCTTGCTTCTTGTTTAAAAAAGGCGCCCAATTGAGACAGTATTTGTATAGCGTGTTGAAAATTCATCGTTATTTAGAACAATTATATTTTTTAATGCAAAGCAACAAAACTTATTTTGCATTTGTTATAACAACAGAAAATAAAGAAGACTTATGGCTATAATGATTACTGACGAATGCATCAACTGTGGTGCATGCGAACCTGAATGTCCTAATAATGCAATTTACGAAAGTGGTGCTGAATGGGCTTGGGCAGATGGAAACGCGTTAACCGGAACTGTAGAAGTTGATGGTGAAACGATTGATGTAAGTAAGCGCTTTGCTCCTAAATCGGACGATACATACTTTATTGTAACAGGTAAATGTACAGAGTGTGTTGGTTTCCACGAAGAGCCACAATGTGCTGCGGTATGCCCAGTTGATTGCTGTATACCTGATCCTGATCACGTTGAGTCGCAAGACCAATTGATGTTCAAGAAAAACAGAATGCACATTTAATTAAGCATCAAAAACATTAAAAAGCCTCGCAACCGCGGGGCTTTTTTGTTGGATAAACTTCAATGCTCAAATCTTTGCAATACTATTTACCCACCACTGCGTTTTCTTTTTTTACCGCAGTGGTTTCCGAAGGTCGGAAGGGGTTGCTTCGCAATTATCTTAAACAGAAGGTAAGATAGTTAACCTCTCCAATGCTGAAGGCATTATGTTGTGCCCATGGTGCTCTAGTTGTGTTGGCTGTGGTTACCTCCCCAATACTGCATAAAAAAAACGGGGAAGAACCATTGCTCCTTCCCCGTTTCTATGATTATTTCCTGCTTTATTTCTTTTTCAACGTAACCATAATGTAAACTGGCAGGTGGTCGCTGTAACCATTGGTGTATTTTTCGCCAATAAACGTACGTAACGGAGCACCCTTGTATTTACCTTCTGCCTCTACCATCCAAGGTTGTTTGTAAATGGTAGCAGAGCTTTTATCGTAACAAATACTACCCGTGCAGTTGGTAATGCTGCTGCTTATTACAATTTGATCTAACATACTAAAGTGTCCTTTGTAATAATGTGAACCTTCGTTGTTTTGTTTTAACTCGTACATGGCATTAAACAAATTTCCATTGTTTAAATCATACTCGTTGCCTTTTGCACGCAACACACTATCCATGCTGCGGTTAGTTGGTTCATCGTTAAAATCGCCCATAATAACAATATTTTCTTGTGGGTTGATTTTGTATAAACTGTCGCAAATACCTCTTAATACATTCGCTGCAGCTATACGTTTAGGTTCGCTTGCCTCTTCACCACCAATGCGCGATGGAAAATGGTTAACCAGCACCACCAACTGCGACTTGTTTTTGGCTTCTAATCTTACCAATAAAATATCGCGTGTTTTGGTATTAGACAAGGGTACTCCAACTGATTTGGCATGTAATAATTTAAATGAGCCGGTTTTAAACAACAATCCGTTATCAATGCTGCTCTCATCCGGACCTTCTATATGCACCGTTTGGTATTTAGCCTTTTTTAATTGTTTATCAGCTGCAATTTCTTTTAACACTGCATCATTTTCTACCTCACACATGCCAATAATGTCAGGTGCTTGTTCTTCATTCATGCCCGAAATTACTTTGGCCATGTGGTCAATTTTATTCATGTACTTTTCTGTGTTCCAAACTTTTTTAGCTAATGGCAAAAATTCGTTATCGTTTTTGTTTGGATCGTCAATGGTATCAAACAGATTTTCTTGGTTGTAAAATGCAATACACAATTTTTGCTGGGCAAAGCTGGTGTGGCCAATTATTAAGGCCGATAGGATAAATAATAATCTGAACATAATTTTTAAAACGGAGGCAAACATAATACCTACAAATTATTTTAAAGTGTATTTTTTGTAAACATTTACCCCGATTTATGCAACATGTGGCGAGGAACGAGACCGCAAATGCTGCATTAGTCGGGGTTAACCCCGATTTAGAAAATCGGCCAAGTCGTTTAAGCAAAGCAACTTGATGACTAGATTTTCTTATATCGATTTTTCTTTTGAGTCATCAAAGAAAAATTTGGGTTTACCGCACCAAATCAATTGGTACAATTTGTTGTTTATTGTTAAACAGAATACCTAATTTTACAATATGCTTGGTCACATATTTCATAAGTACACTCCCGCCCCACAAGGCAGTAAGTTTGACGAATTGTTAAAACTCTTTTTGCAGCTCATGCAATACACCAATGGCGATGTGGCCGAAACATTAGATTGGATGAACGAGTTGGATAAACAATATAAACTTACCGATAACAACTACGGCATGGGCGATTTTATTGAAGACCTTAAAAATAAAGGTTACATAAAAGACGACCCTCAGGATGGTATGACTGTGCCTACCTCAAAAACCAACCAAAGCATCAGAAAAAATGCATTAAACGAAATATTTGGTAAGCTCAAAAAAACACCAAAAGGCAATCATCAATCAAGCAAAACCGGCTTGGGTGATGAAGCCACAGCCGATACCCGTAAGTTTACTTTTGGCGATTTATCCGACCAGATTGATATAACCACCAGCATACAAAATGCGCAAATCAATCATGGTATCGATTCGTTTCAACTCACCGAAAACGACCTTGAAGTAAGAGAAAAAGACCATAAAAGCCAAGCCAGTACGGTATTAATGATTGACATTAGCCACAGCATGATTTTGTATGGTGAAGACCGCATCACCCCTGCAAAAAAAGTAGCCATGGCTTTGGCCGAATTAATTAAAAC
>JBFYQC010000174.1:0-3383 GCA_041302975.1 Bacteroidota bacterium | reverse complement strand
GTAATGTAGCGGTTTTCGTATTTGGTACTTTTACTTACCCAGCGTTTACGTTGGTCGGCCAACTGTTGTATAGATGCATTGGCTGTTGTACTTACCACTGCATCAATATGTTTTAAAAAATGAATGTTATCGGGGTAACATTTAAATACTTTGTGCAACAAAAACTCATCATCACCACTGGCAATTCCATCATTTCCTGTGTAACCACCTACCTCATTAAATACGGTCTTTTCAAAAATTAAATTGGCCGCACTACACATATTCGGGTTTTGAAGCTGAATAGCTGAAGCTCCTATTCCAACCAAACCTGCAAACTCTAACGATTGTATTTTTTCAAATGTATTATCGGCTTTAAACTCAACAGGTGCATAAATAAGTTTACTGTCGTTTTCAGCAATAAAATTATTGATGGTAGTTAACCAATTTTCCCTACGCGTACAATCGGCATCAGTTAAAACAATGTATGGGTGAAGTGCTTCTTCTATGGCAAAAGTAATGGCTGCTTTTTTTAGTTTGCGTTGCTGCCCATCATCAACCATGTTTATTAACTTAATAGAACAACTCGGATTTTTATTGATGAACTCACTTACCACACGCTGTGTTTTGTCAGTTGAGTAATCGTTTATTACAATAATTTCGTAGCACGTTTTATCATAATTTTGATAGATGATGGATTGTAAACAATGCATTATCACATGCTCTTCATTACGGGCTGGAACCAGAATAGAAAATTTATTTTTTTTACTCGAATTATCGTTGTCAAATGGAGCAATAGCCAACCAACCCAACCAATAAATGCCAATTAACAGCACATAAAAAGCAAGCAATACCAACGAAACATAAAACAAAAACATCATCATTTATTTACTTGCCTCCACTTTAAAATAAACACTAAACCAACCAATCCGGGAATCATTAAATTAATAATCCATAATGAATAGGCTGTCAGCAAAACGGGAGTTACTACTGCCGTAAACATTCCAAAAAACCACAACGCACTTGCACCACGCATACCTACCTCAACCAAAATAAAACTTGGCACAAACGATTGTGCACATAAAGTTGCAATAATACATGCCATACCTTGGGCAAAGGTTACATCTACATTAAACAACAAAAGCAAACAATAATACTGCGCTAAAAATATAATGTAACGCAAAAACGAAATCATCAACACCTGCACCAACTCACTCCGTCTGTATAGTTTAAACACATCAAGATAAGGTTTTATTTTAGCCGTAATGGTTAGTTTTGATAACCAAGCCATATTAAGATAGGCCGCAAATGTAATAGCCACCATTACCAATAACATTAAATAGGCCGTGTTGCTTTGCTGTTCGGTTATGGTTTGGTTGTAATACAAAAACCAAATAAATGCACACAGGCCAAATCCGGCAGTCATAATTACTTGTGCGGTATGACCAATAACTGTGATTAAAGTCCCGCGAACCTTATCCATCTTTTTTAAATGAATCACCCGACCTAAAAAATCTCCTAATTGGTTGGGTGTAATCATATTTAAAGCCACACCCGAAAGTACGCCTTGCATGGCCTCTAAAAAAGTAATGTTCTCGTTTTTTTGAACCAATAAACGCCACTTTAGAGTTTCGAGCAACCAATTAAATACCATCAAAACTAATGTTAAGAACAATAGTACAATAGATTTCACATTCCAAACCACTGTAGTTTCATGCCATAACCTATCTAAATCGTAAGCATAAAAAAGCTTATAAAATATAAAGCCAAATGTTATGGGTAATAAGGCAAACTTTACTACTGATATTATTTTTTTTACGTATGGCTGTTCAGCTATCAAAGTGTTTTGTAACTTGCGTGAGTAGAATAATTAATTACTTTTCAAACATAACAACTTTGGGCAACTTAGCGCAGATAAAAAATTACGATAAAATAATTTTAGGTATTGACCCCGGTACGGTTGTGATGGGTTATGGATTGATAGGTATTGAAAAAAAGAAAGCTCATTTAATTAGTTTAGGTATTGTAAAACTTAACAAATTAGACGATCACAGTTTACGACTTAAGCGTATTTTTGAAAGAACCACCGCCTTAATAGATCAATACAACCCAGATGAGTTGGCCATTGAGGCACCTTTTTTTGGAAAAAACGTACAAAGTATGTTAAAACTTGGCAGGGCACAAGGCGTAGCCATTGCAGCAGCCATAACAAGAGAAATGACAGTCAACGAATACTCGCCAAAAAAAATAAAACAATCTATTACGGGCAATGGTAATGCAACTAAAGAACAAGTGGCAAGTATGTTGCAAAGTTTATTGGGTTTTAAAGAAACACCTGAATTTTTAGATGCAACAGATGGTTTAGCTGCGGCCTATTGTCATTTCATACAAAACTCAAGCATACTTGCTGCGGTATCAAAAAACACAAAAGCCAAAACTACTAGAAAAAAAACAAGTACTTGGGAAGCATACGCAGCAGCTAATCCTAGTAAAATAAAAAAGCCTTGATGTTTACACACCAAGGCTTTATTGTTAATAATAATAACTTATTGAAGTATTGCTTTACGAATATCTGAGGCAATTTTTTCGTATTGTGCAGTCGAAAAAACGGCACGTTCTTTTTCAAAATTAAGATCCGCAATTTCATTCATAGGTACAAGATGTATGTGTGCATGAGGCACCTCTAAACCAATTACGGCAACCCCAATTCGTTTGCATGGTATAGCCGTTTTAACAGCTTTAGCAACAATTTTTGCAAACAAATGTAACCCAGCAAACTGCTCATCATCCATATCAAAAATGTAATCAGTTTCAACTTTTGGTATTACCAAAGTATGACCTGCAGTTAAAGGCCTAACATCTAAAAAGGCAAGAAAATCATTGGTTTCAGCCACCTTGTAACAAGGAATATCTCCGGCAATTATTTTAGAAAAAATGGTAGCCATTACTATATATTAATTTCTACAATTTCAAATTTAATAACACCGGCAGGTGCCGTAACTTCTACCACCTCTCCTACTTTTTTTCCCATTAATCCAGAACCAATTGGTGATTTAATAGAAATTTTGCCTGTTTTAAAATCAGCTTCAGAGTCAGAAACCATCGTATAAACCATTTCCTTTTTAGTAGAAAGATTAAGTACCCTCACTTTACTTAACATCATCACTTTGCTGTTATCAAGCTTGGTTTCATCAATAACGCGAGTTCGGGTAATTAAATCTTCCAATTGGGCAATGCGGCCTTCCAATAAGCCTTGATCTTCTTTTGCTGCATGGTATTCAGCATTTTCACTCAAGTCTCCTTTATCGCGAGCATCAGCAATTTGTTTTGAAATAAAAGGGCGCTGAACATACTTCATTTCATGCAAATCCTTTTGCATTTTTTCAAAGCCTTCTTTCGATACATAA
>JBFYQC010000173.1:0-25944 GCA_041302975.1 Bacteroidota bacterium | reverse complement strand
AGTATGTTCAGCTATTAAAACCACCGAGCGTCTGAAGTTAATATCCTCTAAAAAAGGTTCGCTCACTAACACACTGCCGCGGGCAGGATTTTGAAACACTTTTTTTACTTGCTTTATCTTCAAAACGTTTATTTTTTTTTAAATATAATAAATGCAAAATCATACCAAACAGTTGCATCTAATATTACTTTTGCATGGTAATTATGCGAAATTTATTCGTTTAGTTATTTTTATTTTTTAAACATCAAGTTAATTTATTTGTTAATGAACGAATTAAGCAATAATAAGATTGCCGCTTTGAGGGTTGATTATAGTTTAAAGGAGTTTGACGAAACACATGTTTTAGCAGACCCCCTGAAGCAATTTTCGGTTTGGTTTAAAGAGGCTTTAGAAGCCAATGTAAACGAACCAAATGCCATGACCTTAGCAACGGTAAAGCCTGATAATACACCGAGCGCGCGGGTTGTTTTATTAAAAGGGTTTAGTGAATTAGGGTTTAGTTTTTTTACCAATTACAACAGCCACAAAGGCAAACAACTCATACAAAACCCAAATGTGGCATTGGTTTTTTGTTGGCTTGAATTGCAACGTCAGGTGCGTATTGAAGGTAGAGTGATCAAATTATCTAAACAAGAAAATGACGAATATTTTTACTCTCGTCCACTAGGGAGTCAAATTGGAGCTATAGCCTCGCCACAAAGTGAAGTAATTGCAGGACGACATATTTTAGAACAGAATTATAGTGTAGTAGAAAATGAATTACACGAAAAAGAGCCTGAAAGGCCAGATCATTGGGGCGGTTTTTTGGTTGTCCCCACACTAATTGAGTTTTGGCAAGGTCGAAGTAGTCGTTTACACGATAGGTTTGAGTTTAAAAAAACTGAAAACACATGGAAACGTGAGCGTTTAGCGCCATAATCTATATCCAAATCAGTTAAATTAACTACAATTTAGTGATTTAACAATTTTTACTTTAAATTGCATCGCTATAATAACCGTTAAATCTATTCGTTAAACAGTTCATGCAAAATATAATATTAGCATTTTTAACCTCCCTGCTCGTGGTAATATTTGGAATACCATCAATTATTACTGTTGCCAAGCTTAAAGGGTTATATGATAAACCTGACTTTAGGAAACTCCATACCAACAAAATACCTCGACTTGGTGGACTTGCGATAGTTGCTGGCTTTTCAATAGCAGTAAGTTTGTGGGGGATTTCTCAGGGTATGGACACCCGTTTACAATATTTACAAGCAGCTGTAATCATATTGTTTTTCTCGGGCTTAAAAGATGATATTGTTGTATTATCTCCGTATAAAAAACTTGCAGCACAAGTAATTGCAACACTTATAACTGTGGCCGGAGAGGGTATTTTAATTAATAATTTTTATGGTTTATTTGGTATAGAATCCATTCCTCTTTGGGCTAGTTATGCGCTAACAGTATTTACTATAATTGTTGTTACTAACTCTTTTAATTTAATTGATGGAGTAGATGGGCTTGCTGGAGGTATTGGTTTTATTACATCTGTTACATTCGGATTGTGGTTTAATTTTATTGATCAGATTGGCTGGAGTATCCTGGCATTTGGGTTAGCTGGAGCATTGTTAGGTTTTTTAATTTTCAACTTTAATCCTGCTAAAATTTTCATGGGTGATGCCGGATCCTTATGCATTGGGTTCTTACTATCAATTTTTGCCATTAAATTTATTCAGTTTAATGCACCAGAAGCTGTTAATGTCTATAAAATAAAATCGGCACCAGGTATTGCTGTTGCGATACTAATAGTGCCATTATTTGATACATTAAGAGTGTTTGTATTACGTGTATTAAAGAAACAATCGCCATTTACGGCTGATAAAAACCACATTCATCATTCTTTAATTAAAATAGGCTTAGGGCACAAAGAGGTTTCAATGATTATGTATCTGGCAAATGTGGTTTTTGTACTGATAGCATTTTTAATTCAGGATAGCACTACAACAACAATTTTATTGATAGTAGGCTCGTTAGCATTGGTTTTGGCACAAATACCGATATACATGTTTAACCATAAACTTCAAGATTTAGAAGTTGAGAATGGTCCGTTAATTCCAGAGGAATTGGTTAATCCTTTGAAATCTAAAGAACAAGTTAATTAAATTCTATTTTCAATAAGAAATTCGGCCATTTTTTTAAAGGCTTTCCCTCTATGACTAATCTGGTTTTTGGTAAACATATCCATTTGAGCCAGAGTAATATCGTAACCATCGGGCATAAATATTGGATCATAACCAAAACCGTTGTTTCCAATTTTGGTATCGATAATAGTTCCTTTTAATTCTCCCTCAAACACGTACATTTCGTCCATCCAGAATAAACAAATGCAAGTTACAAATCTTGCGTTTCGGTTGGTTTGATTGGCCAATTTTTGCAAAAGAAAATCTATGTTGGCATGATCATTTTTGGCTGGACCAGCATATCTGGCGCTATAAACACCAGGTTCACCATTTAAAACTTCCACTTCAAGTCCTGTATCATCAGCAAAACAATTATAACCCAACATCTGATGAGCAAAACGTGCTTTAATCAGTGCATTCGCCTGTAAAGTTGTTCCCGTTTCTGGAATTTCTTCCAAAATATCCAAATCTGTTAATGTAATCACCTCATATGGTTCGTTCACCATTTTTTGAACTTCGGCAGCTTTGTGTTTATTGTGTGTGGCAAAAACTAATCTCATATCTTATTCCGCAAAAAGTGATTGAATAGCAGTCCATAATTGCACCTTATAATCATTGTTATTGTTATACTGATGCACAAAATCCGCAACCAATAAACGTGTTTGATATATTTGATTAACCTGATGTATGGTTTGATGATCAAAACCCTCTGGTGAACCCCAAACAATTGCATGTTTTGATTGCAATTGCGTTATAATTTCTTCTATGGTGTGATTTTTATTTTTTGACAATCTAACAACGGCAACGTCATCCATGCTGAATTTGAGCGCTTTAGTAATTAAATTGCTTAGCATTTCCACATTTTGTCGGCTATCATTAATAATATCATTGTATATAATGGCAATAAGCCTTTTGTTTGCACCCGAATAATTTAACGGTATTTGAACTATAGGCTCGTTTTGAGATGCAGTTAATTCCGGTTGAGTTTCAACAATAGAATCGTTTTGTAATGTTTTTACTGAGGTTTCAACAGCAGGTTCAATTTCAGGAATAGTTGAGTTTAATCCTTCAACGTTCGGTACGAAAGCTGTATTGATTGGCTCAGAAACAACATCTTCACTTACTTTTGTAGCAAGCTCTTCCTTTGTTTCAAAAACATATAACTCATCAAATAAGTCGATTATATATTCAATTTCGTTGGTCATATTTAAAATAAAAACAATGGCAATTTCAATAAAAATAACCAAAACTACACATAGCCGAATTAATACTTGCGATTTTAACAACATTCAGTTCGGTACAGTTTTCAGCGATCATATGTTTGTTGTTGATTATGAAGATGGAAAATGGAGTAACCCAGAGATTTTGCCTTATGGCCCTTTAAGTCTTTCGCCCTCAACTTTCGCATTACATTATGGCCAAGCCATTTTTGAAGGAATGAAAGCTTACAAAAATACCGCTGGTGAAGCACAGCTGTTTAGGCCTAAAGACAATATGAAACGCTTAAACCAAAGTGCAAAACGTATGGGAATGGCTGAATTACCAGAGGAGATTTTTATGGAAGGTTTAAATCGATTAATTGCTATTGATAGTGACTGGATCCCAACAAAGGCGGGAAGTTCATTGTACATTAGACCTTATATGTTTGCTACCGATGAATTTGTAGGTGTTAGACCTGCTAAACATTTTAAGTTTGTTATTTTTACTTGCCCAGTTAATGCCTATTACCCGAAACCTATTCGTGTAATTGTAGAAGAAAAATATGTGCGTGCATTTGAAGGTGGAGTTGGAGCAACTAAAGCTGCAGGTAACTATGGTATTAGCATGCTGCCAACGGCTGAGGCCAATCAAAAAGGATTCGACCAAATTATTTGGACCGATGGACGGGAACACAAGCACATAGAAGAGAGTGGCACCATGAACGTATTTTTTGTGATCGGAGATAAAATAGTTACCCCAGAACTTGATGGTACTATTTTAGCTGGTGTTACACGTGATAGTTGTATTAAGCTTTTACAAACTAAAGGTTATTCTGTAGAAGAACGTAAAGTAAGTGTAGATGAAATAGTTGATGCAGCCAACAAGGGTGAATTAAAGGATGCTTTTGGAACAGGTACAGCTGCAATTGTTGCGAAAATAGCTGCTATCAATTATAAAGGAACTGAATACACATTGCCAAATCCTGATGAAAGAGAGGTAAGCAATTATTTGTATAAAACACTTGGAGAAATTCAAACGGGCTTGATACCTGATCACTTTAACTGGATTGAAATTGTAAAATAATCAAAAGCGAACTTCGGTTCGCTTTTTTTATACTCCTATTATTACGTTAACAAAAGCATAATAATCCATGTTTTTTTAGCCAAAATATTCTCCTATTTTGCAGCCCTAATTTGAGCATAAAACTGCATGCGCCATTTATATATACTTTTACTTTTAAGCCTCCTAACGTTGCGCATTAAAGCGCAACAAACAACAGCCACTATTACCGGTATAATAAAAGATAAAAAAGACAACTCAGAACTTATAGGGGTTAGTATACTTGTTAAAGGGACTTCGTTTGGAGCTGCTACAGATGTTAATGGGCGTTTTACCATTAAAAATGTAAAGCCTGGAGAATACAGTTTAGAAATTTCGTACTTAGGCTATAGTAAGGTTGTGTTAACCGATATTAAGTTAAAATCAGGTGAAGTAAGAGAATTATCTATCCAACTTCAGCCCTCTGCGGTTAGCACAGGTGATGAAGTCATCATAATTGGCAAACGTCCTTTGATTGACGTAGACAAAGCACAATCAGTAAACACCATTAGTCAAGAAGCCATAGAGATGGCTCCAGCGCGTCAAATACAAAGCATTATCAATACACAGCCAGGTGTAGTAAATTCTCCTGCAGGTGTAAGTATACGCGGTGGTCGTACTTATGAAACAGGTATGTATGTAGATGGGGTTAAAGTAACCGACCCATTGGCAGGTACAGGTTTTGGCTTGGATTTGGGAAGCAATGCAGTTGGGGATATTGAAGTAACAACTGGTGGTATTGGTGCTGATGTGGGTGATGCTACAGCAGGTGTGGTAAATACCAAAACCCGCAGTGGTGGGGATAAGTTTGAGTTTGGCATCAACCATAAGCGTGATAATTTTGGTTTTAACGAAAGTAGCCGTGCCAATTGGAATACCAATATTACAGAAATGAACTTTAGTGGACCTTTATTGCGTAAAGCTTTTGAAAACAGGTTGAAATTTTCGGTGGCATTGCGTGGTGCGTTCAGTGATGAGTATTATAAAAATCCGGCTAACCAAGTAATATCGAACCTTTACCCTGAGCAAGGTTGGGGCGATAGCCGCTTTTGGAGCCCATACCAAGACAACAAATGGAGTGTGTTTGGCAAATTAAACTACAATTTTAAATCGGGTAAAAGTTTAATGGTTTCGGGCTTACGCTCATTAACCATTAACCAAGATGTAAACATGTTGCGTATTTTTGGAAACGACTTACCATTTCAACCGGGCTATCAATATAATTTTAGCCAACAAATGGATAACGCAAATACGTATACGCATGATGCTAATATGGTTTCTATTGATTGGAAACAATCAATAAGCAAACGTTTTTCATACACAGTTTTGGCCTCCCGTTTTTTTGTAAAACTACAAGCAGATGCAAACGGTCGCCCATGGAGACCAACCTCTGTTGACCAAGTATTAGACCCTGCATCCATCAACCAATATCCTTCTACTTATTTTAATCCGGGCGATTCGGTTTCTTTCGTTAATCTTTCTTCCGGATTTTTTAATAATGGCGGTATTGCCACATTATGGCACTCACATTATTTTGAAGAGTACGCCATCAAAGCACAAGGTAATTTGGTATCATTAAACTCTATGAACAAATTGACTTTTGGTTTTGAAGCCAAAATGCAAGAAATGCAGTGGATTGATATTATTCGTCCATGGGTTGGTGCACCGTTACCCTTGGCAGGTGGTGGCGAATCACAAACATTCCGTTTAGGACAACAAAGTGATGTATGGAAAGTAAGTCCGCAACGTGGTGGTATATTTGTTACCGATCAAATTAAATACAAAGGCTTAGTAGCAAGTGTGGGTGGTCGTTTTGAATATTGGGCACCGGGCAAATATGTTGATGATGCAGTAGCAAACCAACGTGCACCTATTAGAGAAGAAATTCGTCAATCATACTTAGATAATAGTGTAAAAATTGGTGGCTTAAGGTATAAGTTCCGTTTCTTACCAAAAATATCGGCCTCATTTCCTGTTCGCGAAAACCAGATGTTGTATTTTAACTACGGACACAATACCATCTTACCTCACCCATCATTCCTTTACCCTGGACTAGATCCGTTTTACCAAGACCGTTCAACCATTGCAAACGTAGGTAACCCAGATTTGAATCCAGAGGTTGATATTAGTTACGAGATTGGTTTAAAAACGCAAATAACCAGTAATGATGCTTTTACACTTTCTGCATTTTGGAAAGACAAATACGATTTTATTACCACAGCCAACGTGTTTATTGCCGATGGTACAGGGCGTGAAGTTGCCCGTACCATAAGAATTAACAGTGATTACGCGCGTAGCCGTGGAGTTGAGTTTGGTTACATTAAACGTATTGGCAACTGGTACAATGGTCAGTTATCTTATACCTATCAAATTACGACCGGACAAAGTGCAAGTGCAAATGATAAGTTAAAAGAACTGTTGGCTTCTGGTGCAAGTGAAGATACGCGGGAGTTTTATTTGCCTTGGGATGTACCGCATAACTTAAAAACCAACCACATCTTTAAAATTGATACCAAGAATGGTTTGTTTAATAAAAAGTGGTTAAACAAAATGAGTTTTTATGTAGAGACCAACTTAAGAAGTGGTGTTCGTTACACACCATTTATTTTCGATAGAACAGATGTAAATACGGGCCGACCAATTTATGTACAGGATCCAAATCCTGATGCACGTTGGAGCAAGGTTGGCGAATATTGGTTCTGGACTGATATTACTTTTACCAGATGGTGGAAGTTAAAAGGTAAATCTCAGGTTAACTTTAGCATACAAGTAACCAATGTATTTGATAATAAAAACGCTACCATCATTAACCCTGTTACCGGAACTGCATACAGCTATGGACAAAACGTACCGGATAGTTGGGTTGACCCAAGGTACCGTGACCCACGTTTGGGTGTAACCGGACCACCACCAACCAACCCTGCCAGATACATGGCCCAACGCCACATTATGTTTGGTATTGCGGTGAAGTTTTAGTGGGTTGGAGATTGTGTTAAACATAATACTCGGCATTTAGAGTATTTTGTTATAACTTATTTCTTGCTTCAAAATGTTTGATAATTTGCTCAACATGTTCATCTGACAATGAGTTGAGTGAAAATTTATCATATACTCTTCCATTTCTTAAACCTATTGATAAGATGAGCTGATTAGTATCAAGATTAGCAATTTCAAACTTGTCCCAATAATACTTATTATACCACAAAACATTAAAATAACTCACTGATTCATCATCAATAACAATTAAAGGGAGTTTAAGTAAGAAAATGGTTCGGTATAAACTTATCAGTGATAAAAGCACTGCACCACCAAGCAAAAAAGAAATAAGTACTACACTTGTTAAATGCCAAAACACCACATTAATCAAAACCAATGCTACTACACTTATCGCTCCAATTAGCATCGCTGTTTTTAATTCTTTGCTATGTTTTGATTTGTTGATGTAGTATTTGTGTTTCATAGAGTTTGAAGTATTGTAGTTGATAGGCACGCATTATACCAATGAAACAGGGGTTTCTATCCCTGCTTCCTCCAATTAATTAAATAATAAACCGGTATGCCTAATACCACAATACCTATGCCGGGTAAAGTGTATTCTGGTTTAAATACAACAAGGTTAATGCAAATAAATGTGGCCATTAACATGTACAAAGCCGGAACAATGGGGTAACCCCAAACTTTATAAGGGCGTTCAGCATCAGGTTGTTTTTTGCGCAAAATAAACACACCCGCAACGGTTAATATGTAAAAAATCAAAACGGCTATTACTACGTAATCCAATAAATTACCATAACTGCCGCTTAGTGTTAATAGGCTTGTCCAAATGGCTTGTATAATCAATGCAAATTGCGGCACATGGTGTTTGTTTAAGGATGATGCGCGTTTAAAAAACAATCCATCATTGGCCATGGCATAATACACGCGCGCACCACTTAAAGTTAATCCATTAATACAACCAAACGTGCTAATCATAATTAAAGCAGCCATAATGGTTAATCCAATGGTACCAAAAATATTGTTCAACAATAAGGTTCCTACCCTACCATCTTTAGCCGTGGCAATATCATTAAAAGGTATGCTGTACAAATAAATGTAATTGATAAAAATGTATAATAACAAAACACCTAAAGTTCCTATGGCCAATGATAAAGGCAAGTTACGTCTAGGGTTATCTATTTCGCCACCAGTAAAGGTTACATTATTCCAGGCATCACTACTAAATATACTACCCACTAAAGCGCCACAAAAAATCCCCCAATAATTGTACGTATTTATTTGCTGGGGTAATTGCCAGTTTATGTTAACCAGAGGTTGAGTTGTTATAAAATAGAAGCCTGCTCCTATCATAAAAAGTAAAGCCCCAATTTTAGTAACGGTAAAAATATTTTGGATAAGCGCACCTGTGCGTATACCCTTAAAATTACTGTAGGTAAGCAGCCATACAATAGCAATGGCCAATAACTGTTTGGTTGAAACGCTAATACCGGCCAACTCAAACAAAATATGATGATCGCTTATGGCAGGAAAAAACACTCCGGCATAAATGGCAAAAGCCACGGCAACGGCAGCAATGGTTCCGGTTTGAATAACCGTAAACAATGTCCAGCCATATAAAAATCCTACCAATTTGTTGTACGACTCTTTCAAGTAAATGTATTGACCGCCCGCTTTTGGCATTAATGCAGCCAGTTCGCCATAACTTAATGCCGCAAATAAGGTAAGCAAGGCTGTTACCACCCACGCCACAATAAGCATGGTTGGCGATTGTAGCTCGGCACTCATGGCGGCAGGAACAATAAATATACCGGAGCCTATCATGCTACCCATGATAAGCATGATGCAATCTGTTAATGATAGTTTTTTATTCAAAGCGTATAATTTTAAAAAGAAGGTATATAAATAAAGTTCAAAAAAAAACGCCCTGACCAATGCAGAACGTTTTTATTTATTTAATTCAACGATTTAGTGTTTTATTTTAACTCGAATGAAGCAGAACCAATTTGGAATCCATCAACAAATAACTCCACTTTATACACGCCTTTACCAAATGTTGAACCTTTAGTCCAATATGAAGTAATTTCTTGCGTCTTTTGGTTAAACTCAATTTGTTGTTTGGTTGAATATAACGATTCTTGGCCTTGGAAGGTAAACGTTCCTGAACCAGCAGCTTCGTTGTATAAGGTAGCACCATCAGGACCAACCACTTTCATAAATACCGTTTTTTCCCCCGGATCATTCACATAATTTTCGTCAAGGGTGTAGGTAATTTTTAACTTTTCTAACTGCGTTGCACGGTTGGTTTCGCGTTCTTTACCATTGCTTCTGTTTTTTACCCCTGTAACAAAAATGGCTTTTACATTTAATTTAGCACCAATGGCCACCTTGTTATTCAGGCGTACATTTTCCATGGTCAGGTTTTCATTTTGGCGTTTTTCTTTATCAACTTTGCCACGTAAATCTCTATTCTCGTTATTTAATTGGTTAATTTGGGTTGATAAGGAATCGATTTGGTTCAGGTATTTACGTTTGTAATAGCGCAATTGGTCAATTTCTTCCATTGCCTTTTCTAACTGTGCTTTGTTTAGACGGCCTGAACGCAACAAACTCTCGATTCGTTCTGCATATTCTTGCAAGGAGTCATTTTTCTCCTTCAAAAAAGCATCTAGTTCGCTGTTTTTACCTTTGTACAAATCAAGGTTTGATTGGGTTTCGCCCAATATTTTCTCCAATTCGGCTTTAACAGAATCAGTTGCAAACAAAGTTTCTTCCGTTTGAACCAGTTTTTTATCAGTATTAAAGTAGTTGTATATAAATAAGCCGTTTAAAGCCAATAATATAAGTATAATAATGATATAGTATATTTTACTTGAACTCTTACGTTGTTCTTCCATGTGCGCAAAAATAACAGAATTTATTAAAAACGATACCTCATTATCAACGTGTGTATGTGGGATATTTTCATACTTTTGCCCAAGTTAATCTTAATTGTTACATCATTGGAAATAACAACAACACCTTTAGCAGGTTTATTGGTAATTAAACCAAAAGTATTTTACGATTCAAGGGGCTACTTTTTCGAGCCTTATAACAAACAACGCTACATGGAATTAGGCATTACGCAAGAGTTTGTGCAAGACAATCAATCCTTATCGCAATTTGGTGCAGTAAGGGGATTACATTTTCAGTCGCCTCCTTTTGAACAAGGTAAATTGGTACGTGTAGTAAAAGGTGCAGTTTTAGATGTGGTTGTGGATATTAGGAAAAACTCAGCTACGTATGGTCAACATTTTGCTATTGAGTTGAATGAGGAAAATATGACTCAGTTTTGGATTCCCGCTGGGTTTGCTCATGGGTTCGCAACATTAAAGGATAACACCATCTTTGAGTATAAGTGCACCAATACATACAACAAAGAAAGCGAAGGCGGTATTTTATGGAACGATGTAGACCTGAATATTAACTGGCATACTCAAGAACCTATTGTATCTGATAAAGATCAAGCTTTACCATTATTTAGAGATTTTGTTTCACCATTTTAATTGTTAACCAACAGATGGAATTAGATGAACAGACCTTGAATTTATTAATTCAACTCAAGCAAAAATATACCAAATCAGGACAGGACATTAAGGCTTATCTAGAAGGTTTATTGCATGCGAACTACTTAAATTACTGGGACTACGTAGAAGTAGATACCTTACTTACTTTGCAAAAACCACGCACCCCAATTAAAGATGAAGTCATTTTTATCATTTATCATCAAATAACAGAATTATACTTCAGGCTTACCCTGCACGAAATGGAGCAAATTGCAGATCAGTCGGAAAATATAAATCCTGATTTTTTTGCTACACGTGTAAAACGTATGAATTCATATTTCCGCAACCTTACTCACTCTTTTGAGATTATGGTTGATGGTATGGACCACAAACAGTTTTTAAAATACCGCATGAGTTTGTTGCCGGCCAGTGGGTTTCAAAGCGCACAGTACCGTATGATAGAGATTTGCGCTACGGATATGATTCATTTGGTTGATAAAGATTACCGCAATAAAATTACTTTCGATTCATCTATATACGACCAATTTGAACACATCTATTGGAAAGCAGGTGCTACAGAATTAGCCACTGGTAAAAAAACATTAACATTAACACAGTTTGAAGAAAAATACAGCAATAATCTAATCAATTTGGCTAAAGAATACGCAACTAAAAATATGTTGATGGTTTTTAAAAACATGCCTTTAGAAGCACAACAACATGACGAGTTACGCGAACAACTAAGACAATTTGATTTAAATGTGAATGTAAACTGGCCATTACAACATTATAAATCAGCGGTGAGATATTTACATAAAAACCCTGAAGATATTGCTGCAACAGGTGGAACAAACTGGCAAAAGTATCTACCTCCTCGTTTCCAAAAACGTATTTTTTACCCTGAGTTATGGAGTGAAAAAGAAATAGAAGAATGGGGTAAGCAAGGTATTATCGACTTAATAACTAAAAAGTAATTTTTATAAGAACAATTCCGCCAGAGGTAAATCCTCTGGCGTTGTTATTTTAATATTGGAGTACTCTCCTTTTACAAGGTGAATATGATGTCCTGCAGATTCAAAAACCGAGGCATCATCAGTAAAAGTAGGTTGATATAAAGTTTGCTCGTATGCTTTTTTAAGTGATGCCAAATTAAACGTTTGCGGGGTTTGAATCAGGTAATACTTGCTTCTATCAACAGCAATTGATTTTCCATCATCCACCATCCTAATGCTATCTTTTGATGGCACAGTAGCAATGGCATTACCATACTTTTCGGCCTCATTAAAACTATTAGAAATTATTTGCTCGGTTACACAAGGCCTAACTCCATCATGTATAGCCACCAAACCTTCATCGGGCAAGGCACTTAACCCGTTTAATACCGAAAAAAAACGTTCGTTCCCTCCATGCACAATGATGTGGTGCAGGGTAAAGTTATACTGGTTACACAACTTATTCCAATAAGTTACTTGAGCCTCGGGTAAAACCAAAACAATAAGCTTGCAGTCTGAAAATTTTTGTAATGTATGCATCAACACGGGTTTACCTTTAAGCAATAAAAATTGCTTTGGAATATCGGCTCCCATGCGCAGACCACTACCTCCAGCTACTACAACAACATACTTATCCATCTTTAATGGTCGGCTGTTTTACTTTTGCTAAATTTACTTTTTAGTTTAACAGCAGGAACCCAAATTTTAGATAACAGGTACTTTATTGGGTTGTTTTTTTCTACATGCCAAACTGTGGTACGTGCATCTTCTAAAGGTTGCTCGTGCAAAGTGTATGCATAAGCAGCAATACTGGTGCGGTATTTACCTTCCGGAAAACGAATGGCATCATAACCATGTAAAGTATAACCTCTACAAAGCATAATGGCTAAGCGGTTAAAAGGCACATTAACTTCAGTTTTAACTCCTGTATCAGCATGCTCCAGTCTCAACTCACCACCATGTTCTTTTTTCCAATCTTTGTTGATGTACAACAACAGGTTTAAGTTCCTGAACCATTTATCGTTTAGGGGATGATAATTAAAATCGGCATGCATATCTAAAAAGCTACCTGTTTTACCTTGATGAATTCCTCCGCCATAAAAGGCATTGTCAACAAACACCTCTTCGTTACTCACATATTTCAACCATTTTTGGAAACGTTCTGAAATAAAATCTTGGTACAATTCATCAAACAAACCACCCAATTCTCTGAACTTAGATTTCTCGAATTTATTTTTACCAAAAACATAATCCGCACTAGGTGTTTCAATGTCCGGTATCAGGTTATATAACTCGGTTAACTTAGCCTCATCACAAATACCATCCACTGCCAAGTGCGGAAATGGCTTTGCATTTAAAAAATCATTTCTGAATTTTTCTTGGTTGGCCTCTATATAATCAAATCTAATCATAACTTTAAAAGTAATTGTATGTAACAAATATGCGCATTAGCAACCATAGTTGGGATGATAATTATCAAATTTTATGGAATATCTTGCAATCTTATAATCAAGCAACTAAAAGTATGCTTTAAAAGTCTAAGTATCTATTTATAGAAATTTGACGTTAAACCATTTTAACAATTAACTGTTTACAAGGGGTGCAATCAATATTAAGAGTAATTTTAAGTTTATATCTAATGATATTGGGCATTGATTTAAATGCTCAAACGATCAGTGGATTTGTAAAAGACTCTGCATCTGGAGAAGCTCTGGTTGGGGCAATTATTAAAACCATTGATGGCAAAAAAGGAGCATCAACAGATGTAAAAGGATATTACAGAATAGATCTAACCGCGGGCATTTACACGTTTCAGATTACTTACTTAGGTTACCTCACTCAACAAAGAACCATTACAGTATCAACACAAAACATTAGTTTAAATTTTTCCTTAAGCAGCAATGCTGTTTCTACCAAGGAGGCTGTAATTACTGGGGAAAGAAATAGTAAAAATGTTACAAGTACTGAAATGAGCAGGGTGGAACTAAGTGGCGAGCAGGTAAAAACATTACCAGTTATTTTTGGTGAACCAGATGTATTAAAAGCCATTACCCTATTGCCAGGAATAAAAAGTGGCGGAGAAGGAGGTACCGGATTCTATGTACGTGGCGGTGGCCCTGACCAAAACTTAATTTTAATGGATGATGCGGTAATTTACAACGCATCACACTTGTTGGGTTTTTTATCTGTATTTAATACCGATGCGGTAAGAAATATAGAAGTAATAAAAGGCGGAATGCCTGCAAATTATGGCGGTCGTTTATCATCAATTTTAAATGTAAATTTAAGAGAGGGTGACGAACAAAAGTATAAAGTTAATGGTGGCATTGGGCTGATATCATCCCGAATTATGGCCGAAGGGCCAATACAAAAAGGCAAGAGTGCTTTTATGGTTGCTGCTCGCAGAACCTATATTGATGCCTTAGTAAAACCTTTTTTGACTGAAGAACAAAAATCAAACGGGTATTACTTTTACGATTTTAACGCCAAAGCACACATTCACTTGAATGAAAAAAACAAACTTTCTTTCTCAGGTTATTATGGCAGAGATATTTTTAACTTTAAAAGTCCCACAAATCAATTGGTAAAATTCCAAATTGGCTGGGGCAATGCCGCAGCTAGTTTAAAATGGTTTCATAGCTTTAATAAAAAATTTTACTCCAATACCATTTTTATATATAACCGATACGACTTAAATAACAAGTTTGAGTTTGGCGAAAACGGATTTCAAATTTCTTCAGGTGTGGAGGATTTAAATATTAAACAAGACTTTTACTTTACACCAAACAAAAAACACAGTATAAAATTTGGCGGGCAATACATTTACCACACCTTTAAACCCGGCATTGCCACAGGTCAGGTAGGCACAATAACTATTAATGAAACCATAAATAAACAATACGCACACGAATGGGCGTTTTATGCCATGGATGAATTTAAATTGGGCAATAGATTTACATTTAATGCAGGAATAAGGGCAGTATTTTTTACTCAAGTTGGTCCATACACAGAGCGTATTTTCGATTCGGAAGGATTAGAAATAGGCCAAGGTAAAACCTATGATAAAAGCGATGTAATTATCACATACCCCGGTCTTGAACCACGGCTAGCAGGTACTTATTTAATAAACTCAAATACTTCAGTAAAAGCATCTTTCACCAGAACATACCAATTTTTACATTTAGCAACTACAAGTGGGGCACAGTTTCCTGCTGATTTATGGGTACCATCATCAAAATTAGTTAAACCTCAATTGGCCTATCAATATGCATTGGGTGTATTTAAAAACTTTAATGAAAACCTTTACGAAACATCTATTGAGGCTTACTATAAACCAATGTATAACCAAATTGAATTTAAACCAGGAGCTAATTTATTCTTTAATCAAAACCTAGAGAACGAAATGATTTTTGGCGAAGGCCTATCATATGGTGTTGAACTTTTTGCTAAGAAAAAATTTGGTAAACTAACGGGTTGGATTGGTTACACTTGGAGTAAAAGCACAAGACAATTTGATGAAATAAACCAAGGTAAACCCTATTTTTTTAGATACGACCGCACACATGATATTAGCCTTGTAGCCTCATACCAATTTAATAAAAAATGGAGCGGCACATTGGTTTTTGTATACGGAACAGGCAATGCAACAACTCTCCCAACATCACGTTTTGCTTACAGTCCAGGATACGATTTAATTGACAACGAGCCCAAATACAGCTTTATAGATGTATATGATAAAATTAATGATTTCCGACTACCTGCATACCACCGCATGGATGTTTCATTTACTTATTTGCAGAAACAAACACAAAAATTTGAGTCATCATGGAACTTTAGTATTTACAACTTATACAACAGGGCTAATCCATACTTTATTTATTTTGTACCAGATTTAGAAGAGCTACGAATTAAGGCTTATATGGTTTACCTCTTCCCTATTTTACCTTCTGTAGCCTGGAACTTTAAATTTTAAATGCATGAAACAATTATTAAACTATCTGATTTTAGGTTTAAACATGTTGTTATTAACTGCATGCGAAAAAGAAATTACGGTTGACTTACCTCCTGGCAAAGCCAGCTTGGTGGTGGAGGCCAGTATTAACCAACAGTTTCCGAACTTAAATTACGTATACATAAGCCGAACTATAGATTATTTTAACCCCGACCTATCCCTTAATGGGGTGAGCAATGCTTTGGTTTATATTACCCCGGGATCTATTTTGGGTAACGATACCATTTGGAATGACAGTGCACGAATTCAAATGGTTGATATCAGCACCATACCTGGCATTGATTTGTTGTTGCCGGGATTCAGCGGTATATACTTCAACCCGAGTATAAGTCCACAAATTGGAGTTCCCTACAAACTTGAAATTACAGCCGAAAACGAACGTATTATTGGCTACACCACTATACCAGAGGTGGTAGAGATTGATACTGTTTTTTGGCGACAAGAGTTTGACTCGCAAGAGGGCGACACAGACATGTATGTTACGTTTGAGTTTACAGATGGCCCTAACCAAAACAATTACCGTTTGGCCATTCAAAATGGTTTTAATCCTTATTTATTGGGATGGGGTTCAGCATCGCAATTCAGAACGTTTGATGATGCATTTTTAAATGATGGTGTTAGACCGTACAGTTTTTTTCGTCCATTTAATTTTGGCGATACCTTAAGTTTATACCTTACCTCTGTTGGAAGAAAAGAGTATTTGTTCTGGGAATCGTTTGCTAGAGCCGCCAACAACGGAGGGCCATTTGCAACACCAATATCCGTAAAGTCTAACATTCAAGGAGCTATAGGTTCTTTTACTGGTTATGGGGTAAGTTTCAGAAGTGTAATTATTAAATAACATCATTTCACTTTAAGCGCCATATTAAAAATGCGCTCGTTTTCTTTCACTGATTGTTCTAGGTCTACAATAGGTTGCCAATAATCGCGGGTTAATTCAAAATCGTAATCATGCAATTCGTTTGGTTTAAGTGCGTATGGTTGATGTACTTTTACTCCATTAATTTTTGCCAAGCCTAGCAACCAATATCTCACGTAATCGCCATTAGCATCGTATTGTGTAGCCTGTTTTATAATATTAAAATAGCGGAAACCACGAGCATCATTACCTATACCCGCTGCATAATTCCAGTTGCCATAATTGCTACAAACATCATAATCAATTAACTGGCTCTCGAACCATTGTGCACCTAACTGCCAATTTAACCCCAAGTTTTTGGTTAAAAAACTGGCTACGTTTTGCCTACCACGATTGCTCATATAACCAGTTAACAGCAACTCCTGCATGTTGGCATCAATTAATGGAAAACCTGTCTTTCCGTTACGCCACAGTTCAAACAAATCTATATTCGTTTTCCATTTTACAGGTAGGTTTTGTAATCCTCCAATTTTAAAAATTGCGCTGCCATGTTTAAGCATAATAAACCTGAAGTAATCGCGCCACATCAATTCAAAAATTAACCAATATGTGCTGTCATTTTTAACATGGGTATTTTCGTAGCGGGTTACTTCTTCATAAATTTTACGCGGACTGATACAACCTAAAGCCAACCAAGCAGAGAACTTTGTACTAAAGTCTGCACCTAACATTTCGTTACGTGTATCTTTATACCTTTTAAGTAAATTACCAGTCCAAAAATAATCAGCAAGCCTAGCCAATGCTTCATCTTCACCACCTTTAAAACTCAGCACTGTTCGGTTGTCAGGTTCTATTTCGGCTAGCCCCAATTCATTTATTGCAGGCAATTGCGTATGAGGAATTGGTGTTATTGGATATATTTTTCGTGGTGCATCAATACAAGATCTTACTGTTGATTCACGTTCAACACTTTTTCTGAAATCGGTAAATAATTCCGGTAAACGTTTTAAAGGAAAGGGTAAATCTTCGGGGTGAAATAAGGTATGTCCCCAAAAGCTTTTAACGGTTACTTTTTGCTTAAACAATTTATTTTCTAATTCATCCTCAACCAACCTTTCTTCGGGTGCTGCTTCCTTGTGGTAATACACCTGATTAACCCCTAAATCCTCACACAACTTGGGTATTAAATCTTCAGGCTTACCAATATAAACAAGTAAATCAGAGCCCACCTCTTGTAACTTATTTTTAAGTTGTGTAACACTTTGTATGATAAACTTTGCCCTAAATCCACCTATTTTAGGAAATCCTGCAGGCAACAAATTATAATCTTGTGGGTCAAAACAATATATTCCTAAAACTTTATCAGAATTGTTAACAGCCATACTTAGTGGCTCGTGATCGTGTATTCTTAAATCTTTTCTAAACCAAACAAGTGCTTTTTGCATACTAATAAATAACCAACAATTTTGAGGTTGGTTTTAGATGTATACAATTTTTACAAAACCATTAAATGAATAAACACAGTGTATACAATAAACAACTATTACAACAAAACGGTTTATATTTAGTGAATATCAAGCATGTATTATAAAATAGTAAATAGTTTGGGTTGATTACCTTTGCTGCGCATGATTGTAAAAGACTACCCTGAATTAAAAGCTAACTTTTTATATAAAAACAAACACCTGTCTACTATACTACCTGCGCTGTTTCGTAAGCACAATACAGCTTACACACGTAAACGCATAAGTACTTCCGATGGTGATTTCTTTTTTGTAGATTGTATATTACGCAGCCACAAAAAAGCTGTGGTGATGCTTCATGGACTTGAGGGTAGTAGTGATTCGCAATACATAAAAGGGTTTGCAAATTTGTTTAGTTCTAGTGGTTACGATGTGCATGCCATTAACTTTAGAAGTTGTGGTGGTGAAATGAACTTATTGCCGCAATCTTATCATAGCGGATATACCGCTGATTTATCATTTTATCTTAAAAACATCTCAACTAAATACGATTCCATTTTTTTAATGGGTTTTAGTTTAGGAGGCAACGTATTGCTTAACTACCTTTCAAACAGCAGCGAAGTGCCATTACAAGTATCGGCAGCGGCCGCTATATCTGTTCCAGTTGATTTAAAAGGATCGGCAATGGAGTTAGACAATGGCATAAACAGAATTTATATGCAACGTTTTTTGAATAGTCTTTTTAAAAAAATGTTGTCGAAAAGTAAACAGTTTCCTCAACAAATAAACATAAAAGGGATTCATAAAATAAAAAACTTTAAAGAGTTTGATAATGCCTATACGGCTCCTCTACATGGGTTTAAAGATGCCAATGACTACTGGAATAAGTGCAGCAGTATAAACGTATTAAACACCATTAATACGCCAACATTACTGATTAATGCACAAAACGACCCTTTTTTAAGTGCTAGCTGCTTTCCTTATGAAGAAGTAGTTGACCATCCTTTTGTTCATGCAATTTTTGCACCATTGGGCGGACATGTAGGTTTTATGCTAAACAACAAACAAAGTTGGTTAGAACCTGTGGTATTAAGTTTTTTTGAAGACTAACTCTTGTATATGTTATTCAAAGGGCTTATTTTGTGGAAGTAATTTAGCCCTCCATTCATGCCCTTAAAAAGAATTATCAGTATAATCATAACCGGATTACTGTTATTGCCGAGTTCTTATTGTTTTGCTCAGCAATTTTTACTTGATAGTTTAGTTAAACGTCTAAAAGCAACAACAATTAATGATACAAACTATGTTAACACTCTTAGTGCATTAGGTGTTTTATACCAACATAGAGATAAAGACAGTATGTTGCTTATTGCCGATAGAATTATAGATCTATCAAAAAAAATAAATTATACAAGAGGTTATGCCAATGGGCACAAAATTAAAGGTATAGCATATATATACTTGCTAAAAAAAGAGCGCGCACTTTTTCACGACTCCATTGCCATAGCAGAGTACACTAAAATAAACGATATCAAAGGCATTGGAGCTGTATATAATAACATGGCAGTATTACTCAATAATTATGGGGAATATAATTCGGCAAACATGTTTTATCAAAAAAGCATTACATATAGAAAACAAGTTAATGATTTGAAAGGTGTTGGTGATTGCGAAACCAATATGGGTAACAATAAAATGGCCGTTGGCGATTACAATGGGGCATTAGTTCATATGTTAAATGGACTGAGTATCAGAAAAGAAATACACGATATGGAAGGATTAACTAACAGTTACACCAATCTTGGCAATCTGTATTTTTATATGCGTAATTACAAAAAATCAGAGGAATCATACCGCGAAAGTTTTCGTATAAAACAAAAAATTGGAAGCTTTGCAGAGCTTGCCAATTTGTATATAAATTTAGGCGGATTGTATTACCAAAAAGGAAATTTTGATACTGCTAGTTTATACTTTAACAAGGCTCTTAAAATAAGTAAAGAAAAAAACGATGTTGAAAGTATAGTAATTGCACTAAATAATATTTCAGAATTAGCATCTACCAGAAATAACTATCAAGGTGCATTTGCAGCAGTAGAAGAGGCTGAGAAATACGTAAATCTGAATATTGATAACGAATCGAAAATTGTACTTTACAGTAGAAAAGCGATTTGCCATTCTAATGTAAAACAATACCAGAGTGCCATTAAATATGCAACAATAGCACTAGAAACAGCCAAGAAAATTAATGCTAGAAGATCTCTTCCAGAAACAACTGAATTATTATCTGAACTTTATGAAAAAAATGGTGATGATCATAAAGCACTTTTTTATTACAAACTGGCTAAGCAATATTCCGACAGTGTTTTTAATGAAGAAAGCATGACCAAATTTAACGACTATGAATACAAATATAAAATACAAGATAAAGAGCAAGAAATACTGCGTTTAGAAACATCGAAAAAAATCGAACAAGAAAAAAACAACCTCTTAAAAATTGGATTTATACTATTGTTGGTAGTTATTGTTGGTATTAGTTTGCTAGCCTACAGCATAAACGGAAATCGAAAAAAAGAAAAATATATTAATGAGCTTAATAATAAGCAAAACGAAACATTAGCGCAACTCAATAGCTTTAAAGACAAGGTATTTTCAATTATTGCACACGATTTAAGGTCTCCTATAGCATCAATACAAAGTATGTTTTCCTTATTAGACCAAGGACTAATTTCTCAAGAGGATTTTATGACTTTTAGAAAGGACATGACAAACCAGGTTACCACACTAAGTCAATTACTCGAGAATTTATTAAGTTGGTCGAAAAAACAAATGCAAGGTGGTTTACAAACTATTAAATCAGAAGTGGTTATTAAAGATGCAATCAATCAAAATATTGCCTTGTTTAATGAGATTTCTATTAGCAAACAAATTGATGTTAAAAGCACTGCATTTGAAAACTTAAAAATCATGGCTGATGTGGATCAATTTGATTTAATTATCCGTAACCTCTTATCAAACGCAATTAAATTCACCCCTAAAGGTGGATCAATATTTTTAGATGCGAAAGAAGAAAATGGCCAAATTAAGATTAGTATAAAAGATAGTGGTGTAGGTATGAACCAGAATACTGTAGATAAAATTTTTGCTAACGAAATTATCAGTCTTAAAGGAACTAACGGTGAAAAGGGTTCTGGACTAGGTTTGAGTTTAACTAAAGAATTTATTGAGAACAACAAAGGTACATTTAACATTTGCAGCAAACCAGATAAGGGTACCGAAATTACCATTACGTTTAACAAGGCATGAGCATTACCATATACGGCATTAAAAACTGTGACACCATGAAAAAAGCGTTTAATTGGCTTGATGAGCGTGGTGTAAAATACACCTTTCACGACTACAAAAAGATAGGCATTTCAGCCGATAAACTAACCGAGTGGATACAACAAGTTGAAGTAAATAAGTTGGTAAACACCAAAGGAACTACTTTTAAAAAGTTAACACCTGAGCAGCAGGAAGGCATTAGTAATCCTATTCATGCTGTTGAATTAATGCTGAATCAACCATCCATGATTAAACGACCTTTGGTTGAGGTAAATCGTAAAATTGTATTAGGCTTTAATGCTGCCGAATGGGATAATATTTTAAAATAACAACCGGCCTCAACTATTTTGTTTAATTCATATCAGATAATAATAGCCCTATTTAGTATTGGGCTGATTGTATCCGGAATACAGCCGCACGATTATTTCACTTGGTTTTTAGAAGTATTTCCGGCCATAATAGGCGCCATTGTATTATGGTCAACACATTCAAAATTTACATTCACAAAATTCACTTATTGGATGATTTTGTGCCATTGTATGATTTTATTTATTGGAGCACATTACACCTATGCCGAGGTTCCTGCTTTTAACTTCATTAAAGAAACATTAAATCAAAGCAGAAACAATTATGATAAAGTTGGGCATTTTGCTCAGGGCTTCTTTCCGGCTGCAATTGTGCATGAATTATTTGTTCGCAAAAACATTATTGCAAACAAGCGATGGTTAAACTTTTTGATTGTTTGTGTGTGCTTATCCATAAGCGCGTGTTATGAGTTTTTAGAATGGCTCGTGGCCATACTTTCAGGCCAATCAGCCGAGGCATTTTTAGGTACGCAAGGATATGTTTGGGATACTCAATCAGACATGTTATATGCAACAATTGGAGCGATAAGCATGCTTGTGTTGTTAGCCAGAGTACACCGTGCACAAATAACGCAATTAGAAACCTTTAATTAGACCATACAATTTTGCCTGTGTTGTATTAAACTAGTTACATGTTATCTAACCATATTAAAATATCATTCAGTTCGGTTTGATTAATCTCGTGTCCCATGGCATATTCAGTATAGGTTAGTTTAACTTTTAAACGTGTACAAATAGCCTGCGCCTCTTTACCATAAGTAATGGGCAACACACTATCAGTTGTGCCATGCCCAACAAATACTTTAAGTTGTTGTAATGCTAATGATATTTTTACTGATGCCGAAACTTCTTGTAACACCCTACCACTTAACGCCACAATTGATTTTACCTTTTCGGGTTGTTTAAAAGCCACACTGTAACTCATAATTGCGCCCTGACTAAAACCCAACAAATGTACCTGTTTTGCTTTGTACTTTATTTTAGCTTCATCAATAAACTGTGCAATTTGTTTGCGCGATTTTTCTGCTTCTGCAAATGAATATTTGGGTTTACCACCTGCCATATCTAAATGATACCAAGCATAAGAATCTTTAGCTAAGGTAATAGGTGCTTGAATAGAAATAACCCTATAGCGAGTTGGCATAAACTGAGCCAAACCAAACAAATCTTGCGCGTTACTTCCATAGCCATGCAACATAATTAATAAAGTTGCATCATCACTTTTGGTAACAGGTTCTTTAACCAAATATGTTAAACCGGCAAGTGTATTGGTTTGAGGAGTTGAAACAGAAAACATACTGAATACAAAAGCAAATAATAAGGTGTTCATGGAAACTAATATTTATTAGCGAAGATATAATTATTAACTACGAATATTAATTAATACAATCACTCAATATTAAAACTCAAGACTGCTGTTACTTCGCATACTCTAAAGCCTTCTGAAAAATTAAGTCTTCCGATTTTAGATTATCGGAAGATACTTGATCAATAGTCTCATCTAACTTAATACCCTTGCGCTGTGTTTGGGTACCGTCCGGATAACAAACTGCTATACCACTAAGAGATGTTTTAATATTACCGGGCAACACTAGTGTAGTTACATTACCATTAGCTCCTCCGGTTTGACTTCCAATTACAAATACTTGTGGCATCACTTGCATAGCCATTGCGGTATACTCTGCATGACTTATCGTATTGCCGTTTACCAATAAAATAACCTTACCTTTGTATGTATGATTGTTTCGTGAACCAATCCATGAATAATCCCAAATACTCGAATCCTTTTTCATTCTTCTGAAACGCCCCGGATTATATACATCCATCAACCTGATATCTGCAAATTTTGTACGCTCGCTTAATAAGTACTTTGCAAAAACCACTTTAGGGTCAGCTTTAGGATAATTGCGTAAATCAACAATCATAGACTTTGTCTTGAAATGTTTTTTTATAAATAATTCAATCTCTTTTTTTGAAACATTAGCCAAATTCAAATACGGTATGTTGTTTATCAAAGAATCTTTTAACCCCTTATAATTTGACTTTAAACGAATAAGTTGCTCTTCTTTGTATCTTTTAATGCTTACATCGAATAAGGAGCCATTCCGTCTTATTTTCAAATTAACCACGCTATCATAACCGCTTAAAACAAAATAAGAAACATAATTAAGCAACCCTGAATTGTTTGAGGCATTAAGGAATGACATCCAATATTGTATATGGTCAATTACGGTTTGATTGTTTACACCAACGATTTCATCACCTATCTGTAATTTTTCTCCTAACTCCAATTGATTCGTATAAAAACCATCAACCCAAATTTTGTTATTCGTTACATTAAATGAATAAGGAACCCACATGATGGAATCCCGTTTAAATGAGTAAAAGATGGAAAGGTTATTATGTCCATCACTCGTTTTTTTTACCAACCACCTTAGCGTATTTATATACTCTTCAAGAGTAGAAACCGATTTCATTTTATCAATGGCTTGTGGTAAGACGCTGTTCCAATCGTCATCCATCAACTTTAAATACGGATAAAAATAATTAATGGCATTCCAGTATCGGGCAACTGCTAACATCCTTAACTCTCCATTCGAAAAATCAATGCCCTCATATTTTTTTTCGTTTTTGAACATTACAGTTCCATTCACAAAAAATGGCTTTACATAATAGGACGATGCATGTAAGCGATAATGATAAACTTGCCATAATAAACTTCTTAAAATATCATCGATAAGTGGGTCTGTATCTATCCATTTTAACGATTCGTTTTCGTTGGGCTTATGTGTGGCCACAGAATAACTTGCGTTTGGAACTCCAATCGTTTTAACCCATTTTATCATGGCTGAGCTAAACTCATCAGACTCTTTATTGCTCAACTTTTTCATTAGTTCAGCATCCCAATCGAGTTTACCTGTGGCTACCAACGGATGATGGTATTTAAGAAAACCCCAAATCTTACATACGGTTGCTAATTCCTGGGTGTTATAATTGCCAGCCAATACTGCACTAAACGGTAGTATGCAAAACAATACACCTATAAACGCGCTCCGAAAAGTCAACTTAAACTGCATCATCCTCATAACTATTATGTTGAATAGGAACCACATACTTTACCGAATGCGAACCATCTTCATCAGTGTAAAACTTCAAAAAAGTTAACCCAATTTTTTCCAACACCTTTACTGAAGCAATATTTTCTACATCAGCACAACCCACAATATTGGGCAACTGTTTTTGTACACCAAAATTTAATACCGCTTGCGCTGCTTCGGTTGCATAACCCTTACCCCAGTATTGTTGAATATAGCGGTAGCCTAAATCAATTTCATCATCAACCTGTTTTAAACCACACCAACCAATAAATTCATTTGTTTCTTTTAAATGTATCGCCCATCGTCCTATTCCATTTTTATATTGAGGTAAAATAATATCAGCCAATACTTTTTCGGTTTGTGCTAAACTATCCCAAGGTAATGGATCGCCCGTATAACGCGTAATGGCAGGGTCTTGATGCATGTTGTATAACAACGCTACATCTGCCAACGTAAATTCGCGCAGGTATAAACGTGGAGTTTCTAGTTTAATGTTCATAAAAGCAAATTACATCATTTCCTTCAAAGCAATCGAACCTAAATAACAAAAAAATTAAGTCATAACTTGTTCCACAAGCTAATTATCGCAAGATAAATTAGAACCGTGGTGTTTGATTTATAAACACACTTAAGTTGTGCGTTAAGATGACTTGTGAAATAGGATTAGCTATTCAAGTACTTTTCTACATCACGTAAAAACTCATCTGCCAAAGCTTCAAAGTTTATATTGGCGTTTGAAATGCCTTTTTCATGATGAATAATTTTGCCGTGTGCATTTACCAAGCATCTTCCAAAATCAATTCCTTCATATAACAATACGCTAGCTCCTTTTATT
>JBFYQC010000172.1:0-2977 GCA_041302975.1 Bacteroidota bacterium | reverse complement strand
GTAAAACGGAAGGTTTTTTTATGCCATTTATTTTTAAAATAATGCCTGTTGCCAACACGGCCAAATAGAGCTTATTGCAAAACAAGTAGGAGTATATGAAAATATTTGGAAGTTTAATTTTTAAAACATAAATTCGAGTAGCCAAAAAACCATTTTAATCATTTAAACAAAACACTTATGAAAATCTCACTCACTCACTCACTCACTCACTCACTCACTCACTCACTCACTCACTAGGTCAACGGTTTAAACTTTTTTTGTTTGCTTCAATCTTATTCTTCTACACAACAACTAAAGCACAATCAGCTGACTGTCAACAATGTATTTCAGGTCCATTACAACAAGCCGAAATCGATCTTTGTACTTTTAGCAATGTTGTAACTTGGAACCTAGTTAGTAACCCTTTAATAAGTGACTCTACAACAATTACCAATGCCCCACTTGTTAAAATTTTTATTAACTACCGTATACAATCCTGCCCAGACGGAAGCCAAGCATTGCTAATTGAGGATTGTGTATATTTAGATACAAGAGATTATTGGAAAAATGATTACTTACCGAATACAGTTTATACATTACCTCCAGCGACACAAGTTGTGCCACAAAGTTTCATTGACAACTGTATCTACTCCGTTCATAACTTGACACCACCAACTGATGCAAAAGCAAAAATGAATATGGCAATTAATGAGGCCATAGATAGGTTGCTTTTTCAAGTTGGTGTTACCTCGCAAGTAAATTACACTGTTTTCCGCAAAGAGGGTTGTTACTCTACAGTAAAAATTCAGTTCCCTGTAGGTTCATTTATCATTTCAGAACCTAATGATAATGGACAAACAAGCATACGAACTTTCAGCGCATCACGCAGCACAATTATGCAAAACATACCATGCAACGAAATTTGCTGTAAATCTGTTTATAAATGGGAAGTTGTAACATTGTCAAATGGCGAAACTCGATCATTATGGGTAAAAGTTTCAACTTCTGCAGGCCCGGGTGAATGTGAAAACCAACCAATGCCTGATTTTAGTAATTATAATAACAGACTTCTCGCTAACATGATAGACCCAATAACTGGTGACACCATTATTGTTGAGGGTACAGTGCTTGAACAAGGTAACTGTACTCCGGCATGTACAAATACAACCGAACCACCCTCAGAAGCAAGAGTTTTAAAAAACTTTGGACAACAAACAACAGTTGTTACTTTAATACCTTCGGCAGATGCCGAGTTTGTAAAAGTTGAAAGTAATAAGGTAGTAAAGAGTGTTATTATTTATAGTTTAAACGGACAAAAAGTTGAGCAACATGTAAAATTTGAAAACAATAAATTATATTTATCATCACTAAACAAAGGAATATATTTTGCCCGATTACAATTTGACGATAACTCATACCAAACTGTGAAATTCGTGAAATAATTAACTAGCTTAGAAACCACCATGAACCCAAGAACCATACTTTATTTAAGTGCAATGCTTATGTCTATTTTTTGGCCGGCATTGGTAAAAGCACAACAAGTAGCTGATGCTTGGGTTTATGGTGGTAATGAAAGGGTAAGTTCAAACAATTGTTATATAGACCAATTAGGTAATAGGTATCAAGTGGTTTACACCATTGCTAACTATTTTACCGTTGATAGTTTAGGAAACAGCATTACAATAAATAATCCAAAACTAACAAGTGCCTTTCTGGCATCCATCATAAAGTTTGACAATAGAGGTGTTTACCAATACCACGTTAACATACCCAACTGTATTAGCTTAATTTATACGTCAATCACCTTCGACCAAAATAACAATGCTTATTTCTCCTCAAGAATTAGCACTCTGATAACACCTTACGCTATTTATGACGGCAAAAAATATCCACACATTTTACAAGTTAATACAGGCAATAACAACACAACTATCATATTAGGAAAATTAAGTGCTAACGGTGAGTTTTCTTGGCTTAGGATGATACAACGAAAAAATGGCAATGATTTACCATTGGGAATGCTTTACAATTTTCATGAATTGCTAACAACAAACTCAACCCAAAGTGAACTTAAACTAATTGCACCTAACTATAGGCCAACAAACAATAATACCCCAGATACTCTAATTATAACATCAAACAACAGTTTAAACGACACCATCATTGTTAAGTCTATTTTGCTTCATTTAACGTTTTTAAGCAATGGGCAATTTAAAAATTATATCGAGCCGTTAAAAAACCAACTCGCCTATACTTGCATTGGAACAAGTATTCCTGGCAGTGCTAATGAAACGGGCTCCACTCCCTATAATCATGTCTTGTGTAAAAACAAAAAATATAGATTATCCATTTTAACGTTGGGTTTAACGGCAGACGATACCTTGTTTTTTTTAAACCATACAGTACCAATGTATCAAGGGATAAATACAGTATTGTTATGTACCAACGATAACGACAGTATTATTTGGGCAAAACCTTTATCAAGAACCATAACTTGGACACAAATAACCACAACAAGAGATACAACAAAAAATGAATTTAATATCTTTTTCAAATTTAACCCTGCAATGGATATTATAACACTAGACCCAAACCTTAATAACACACTAAACCCCGTATTGTATCATCTCAAACTTAATACATCAACCGGTAGTTTAATAAATGTAAAAAATCTTACAGCTATTATTAACTCGGTAATTTGGAATTCAATTTCAAAGAAATATATTTATACTACATATGGTACTTATGGTTTTTTAGATTCTAATGGTACTATTTTATCAACAAAATCAGTCACTCCTGAGCCAACAACAGGATTGTTGTTATTAAATACATTTACCACCACAGAGTTTACTATAGACCCAAACGGGTATACCTACATAACAGGATCAATAACAGATAGCATAAATATTGATTGTATTACACGTTATGCAAACCCTAGCCATATTAGGCGAAAAGTACTTGTTGTAAAAATAGCCCCCTTAATAACAATAGACTCTAC